>JAJGAH010000298.1 GCA_020844525.1 Eubacterium sp. | reverse complement strand
GAGGAAAAGCATTACCGGATTGCGGAGAGGGTGGCAGAACAGGGTGCCGTTCTGCTCCAGAACCGCGGCGGCATACTCCCTCTTTCTGAGGAGGACCATATCGCAGTGATCGGACGCCTGGCGAAGGAAATGCGTTATCAGGGAGCAGGCTCCAGTCACATTCATGCGACGAAGGTATCGCAGCCGATGGATTTTCTGAAGGCGGACGAATATACAGAGGGATATCTGCGGGATGGAAGCACGGCGGACGATCTGCTCGTCAAAGCCTGCGAGGCGGCAGTGGGGAAGGACAAGGTGCTTCTGTTCATCGGTCTTCCGGAAAGCTATGAGTCGGAGGGGTTTGACCGGTCAGATATGAAGCTGCCGGAGGGAGAAAACCGGCTGGTGGATGCTGTTGCAGCGGTCAACCCGAATACGGTTGTCGTGCTTTTTTCCGGCAGCGCTGTCGAATGTCCCTGGGCAGATAAGGTAAAAGCGATTCTGTATATGGGACTGCCCGGTGAGGCGGGCGGGGAGGCGGTGGCCCGTCTTCTTTATGGAGAGGCAAATCCCAGTGGCAAGCTGGCTGAGAGCTGGCCGGTGTGTTATAAGGACTGCGTATCTGCTCCTGATTTTGGAAAAACGAAGGATGCAGTCTACCTGGAGGGGATTTACGTCGGTTATCGTTACTATGATAAGGCCGGAATTTCCGTGCGATGGCCCTTTGGTTATGGGGAAAGCTATACGACCTTTGCTTATCAGGATCTGGAGGTGCAGAACGACAGGGTGAGTTTCCGTGTGACAAATATGGGAAACACCGCCGGTGCAGAGATCTGCGAGCTGTATATCGGTCAGGAGCATCCTGAAATCCACCGGCCGGTCCGGGAGCTGAAAGGATTCCGAAAGGTCTTTCTGCAGCCGGGTGAGACGAAGACGGTATGCATTCCCCTCTCCCAGGAGGAGTTTGCAATATGGAATGATGGATGGGTAGTGCCGTCAGGAGCGTATACGATTTCTGTTGGTCCCGACAGCCGTCACCTTCCGCTGCAGCAGACAATCATTGCCAGGGCAGCGGATACAGAGAGTGCAGGAGCGCAGATTGCAGCGGTACAGACTGCGGGTACGCAGAAAGCAACGGCACAGGCTGCAGGAATGCAGCCGTCTGGTTTACGAGTTTCGAATACATTGAAAGAGGAGATACAGAAAGTGGATGTGCATACGGCGAAACCGGAAAAGCAGGTCTGGCTCACCGGTAAAACAGTGCATGCGCCCGCCTGGCAGCACGGTTCCTGGTATGAGACCTGCAAGGGCAGACCTGATCTGAAAGGTTTCTGCCAAATGAGTGGCTTGTCGTATACCACACAGGAGGCTTCCCGTGGCAGCTATACCATGGACAACACCGTGCAGGAGATGAAGAAGGATTCACTTGTCATGAAGATCATGTACAAGGCTGTGGAAAATACAGTGGCAAAGGGCTTTGGCGGCAAAAAGGATTATTCAAATCCTGAGTTCCGCATGCTGATGGCATCCTCTGCCGGCAGCCCTCTGCGCAGCATGCAGATCAGCGGAGGCATAAAGGGCGGGCTCATGAAGGGACTGCTGCAGATGGCAAACGGTCATTTTTTTCATGGCCTGGGTGCAATGATCACAGGAAAGTAACGTCGATATGCGGAGGGGGAGCATCCGGCATACTTGTGAAATACACGGGAAAAGTGTCCGGGCGAGGAAAAGCCCAGATACAGACTGATCATGGTGAGTGATTTATCGGTAAAGCGGAGAAGGCGTTTGGCCTCCTCCGTTTTTTGCTGCAGGACAAAGTCCGTGATGCTCGTTCCGGTCTCCTCCTTGAACTTTCGGGAGAGGTAGGGCCGGCTTATGAACAGGGCATCGGAAATCTCCTCCGCTGTGATCGGCCGGGATATGTGTGCTCTGACATAGTTTGTGACATCCAGGACAAGGCGGGAGGGATTTTTGCCATGCCGGATGCTGTGGACTCGGTCCGTGTAATCCAGAACCATATGGTACTGCAGATTCAGAATCTGGTCAGAGAAGGACAGCAGTTCACAGCGCTGGATATAATTGTCACTCAGAGAAAAAGCCTCCTCTACTGTCATGCCGCCCCGGATTGCCGCCCGGCTTACAAGCGCTGCAGAGACCACAAAGGTGTTCCGGTACTGGCGGAGCTGGTCCTTTCCTACAATACCACCGGAAATGGCAGGGGTATTTTCCATCCATTTCTGCAGGGAATCTATATCACCGGATGCAACCAGGTCCAGCATCATCTGTTCCTGCCGATAGGTGTTGTGGGGAGCATTGTCGGCCTCCACACGATTATCAGAGGGCTGGTCATCATCCTCAAAGCGCTGATCGGCGCTTTTTTTTCTTGCCTTTGCTTTCAGGTCGTCCTGAACGGAGGCGGCGATGGAAACGTCGCGGAGGCTGACCTTTTTCCCTGTCAGAATAAATGCCATCGGGAGCAGCATCTGGATCAGGGAGAGGAGTGGCAGATGCGTGAGACTGTGCATACCGCTCATAAAATCGGTCAGGGATTCCTTTGGTACGTTACACAGAAACGCAAGATGACGGATCTCCTGCTCTGACATCGGTGTCTGGCTTGTCGGGCCGCAGACGATTTTTCCATAGGAAGTATTGAGTATACCAAAGTGCAGAAGATCATCTGTTGTGAAATAGCCTATTGTGCGGTCGATCCGGATAATAGAGGAGAGCCAGGGCACAATGGGGTCCACAGGGAGCTCTACAATGGAAAAGTAAAATGTCTGCTGATTTTCCTGATAGATACGCACCGGTATGCCTGCAAGGCTGGCAAGATTCCGGACCAGATAATGGATGTCCTCTTCGGAATAATTCTGCTGCATGTGACGACTCCTCTCTATAAGCATTTCCACGGGCACATGTCTCTACGGGTATGCTCTCCTTGTACGGGTGTGTACCAGCAAATAAATGCGCGTTTCACGAACTGATCTTAGGGTGACAGATGGATGCTCATGAAATTGTCTTAAACACTTATTTTTTATCCTTATCCTTTCATTTGTCCAAAGCAAGGCACACAAATGTCTTAAGAAAAGTTTACGACTACTTTATGTAAGGCCCACGACCTTTCGGCCGTGGGTCGTTGTTTTATTAGAAAATACAGGAGATGAGCGTCAGAATTGCCAGACCTCCCTGCATCAGAATGATCTTCGGATTACTGGTAAAGCTTCCATACAGTGCGACCGCTACGATGTAGAGCATCAGGCAGACCACAGCTGCTTTGCTGGAAAAGGCAAACACGGCAAGCAGGATCAGCACGGCGATCAGACCATTGTAGACACCCTGGTTTTTGAAGAGAACATTTACATTCTTTCCTCTGAGGTACTCCTGTGTCATGCCGAATACCTTTGCGGTTCTTTCGGAATCCGTCGCAATGGTTTCGAGATAAAAAATAAAGATAAACTCCAGTGCTACAAGGGTGGCCAGAATTTTTGTTAATGTAAGCATTTTGTTTTTTCTCCTCCATTTTTTTAGTATGTTATCAGAAATTTCAGTGTATAGTCACGGTCAGCCGGATATTGATATTCCCGTGCAACACCGGGACCGCAGATGCCGGTGCCGATACCCTGCTGAAAGGCCTGTATCGTCACATAGGTGCCGGTGCGCTTCTCGTCCTTCCTGTGCGTCATGCGGACGAGTGCCCGGTCGGTGTATGGCTTGACGGCCAGTTCGAATGGTGCATCTACAGCCTGGAAGGTTACTTTGGATTCCGCCTCTGAGGTTGATTCGGATTCTGATGCTGACCTTGATGACAGCTCTGACGGTGATTCTGATACTGGCCCTGATGCTGGTTTTGCTATTGGTTTTGATACTGCGCCTGTATAAAGCTTTGCGAAGGTGCAGTCGCAGCGGTTCCCGCTTTCCTGTGGCCGGATGT
>JAJGAH010000297.1 GCA_020844525.1 Eubacterium sp. | reverse complement strand
TCCCTTCTGGTCATGGCAGAGACCAATATGGAAAACATCATGGCGGTCAGTGAATCCTGCAAGCCGAAATTCCTGATCATCGACTCTATCCAGACCATCTATTCCGATACGCTGGATTCCGCGCCCGGCAGCGTCTCTCAGGTGAGAACCTGCGGAAACATGCTGATGAAGATCGGAAAGTCCTGGAATGTGCCGGTGTTCATCGTCGCCCATGTCACCAAGAGCGGCGAACTGGCAGGTCCGAAAACGGTCGAGCACCTGGTGGATACCGTGCTGCATTTTTCCGGCGAACGTGACCACGAAGTGCGCATTCTCCGCGCCTTCAAAAACCGCTTCGGGACGACCAGTGAAATCGGCGCTTTCCGGATGGAAGAGCATGGATTGATGGAAATTCAGGATATTTCCGCAACCTTCCTTGAAAACACAGATGTGAGTGAAGAGGGATCCGTCATTACCGCTGTCTATGAAGGAAGCCGCCCGGTATTCCTGGAAGTGCAGGCCCTGACCTCCCGCACGACGGCAGGCTTCCCGCGCCGGACGGCAGTCGGCGTTGACCAGAAGCGCCTGGCGATGATTCTGGCCGTCCTAGAGAAAAAACTGGGCCTGAATCTTTCCGATCAGGACGTTTACGTCAATATCGTCGGCGGTCTGCGGGCAGACAGAACCTCCGTCGACCTGGGCGTTGCCCTGGCGATCTATTCCACCATTCGCGGAGCAGCACCGTCCAGAAGAGTTGTGGCATTTGGAGAAGTCGGTCTGACCGGTGAGCTGCGTTCCGTGCAGAACGCAGATCGCATCGTCATGGAAGCCGCGCGCCTCGGCTATCAGCAGGTCATTCTGCCAGAACGGAGCGCGGAGCGCATTGACCGTTCAAAGATCCCGTCCTCGTGCCAGATAGCCGGTGTGAAAAACCTGTATGCGGCAGCGCATGTTTTCCTTGACTGATGCAGGATATGCGGATTGATTTTTGTCAAAAAATATCTGTGCAAGGGGAAATCTTACGGGAAAAGTGCGATGCTGCGTGAAGGGATTGCGGTTTTCAGTTGACCTGATGCCCGTTTCGCATTAGAATAATTAAGTTGTAAAAATAAATTTCGGAGAAATACTGCACAGGGGCGGATCAGGATGTAAAAGATTGTGTTCCTGTGCATGTTGAATTTATGGTATCATAAAAGTTAGTGAATGTTAGTGATGAATAGTGCTGTTTCAATGTCAGGTATGGGTAAACATCCGTGCAGAAAGGGGAAGTTATGGCTGTAAAGTATATTTTTGTCACAGGAGGCGTAGTTTCTGGGTTAGGAAAGGGAATTACGGCAGCGTCCCTGGGCCGTCTGCTGAAAGCGCGCGGCTATAAGGTCACGATGCAGAAATTCGACCCGTACATTAATATCGACCCGGGCACAATGAACCCGGTTCAGCATGGAGAAGTATTCGTAACCGATGACGGCGCAGAGACCGACCTGGACCTGGGACATTATGAGCGTTTCATCGACGAGTCTCTGACACAGAATTCCAACGTTACAACCGGAAAAGTTTACTGGTCGGTCCTGAATAAGGAGCGCCGCGGTGACTACGGCGGAGGTACTGTTCAGGTTATTCCGCACATCACCAACGAAATCAAGTCCCGCTTCTATCGTCAGCCTGCAGCGGTTGAGGATTACGACGGACCGGGAATGGATACAGAAATTGCCATCATCGAAGTCGGCGGAACCGTCGGAGACATCGAGTCTCAGCCATATCTGGAAGCGATTCGTCAGTTCAGAGCAGAGATCGGACCTGGAAACTCCATGCTGCTGCATGTCACCCTGGTTCCGTATCTGGCATGCTCCAGAGAGCTGAAGACCAAGCCGACCCAGTCCTCTGTAAAAGATCTGCAGGGAATGGGAATCCAGCCGGATGTTCTGGTTCTGCGCTGCGAAAAGCCGCTGACCGAAACCGTCCGCAATAAGATCGCCCTGTTCTGCAACGTACCGAAGGAAAACGTCATTGAGAACATGGACCTGCCGATCCTTTACGAAGTTCCGATGGCCCTGGAAAAAGAGCACATCGCCCAGATCGCCTGCAAATGCCTGCAGCTGCCTTGCCCGCAGCCGGAGCTGGAAGACTGGAAAGAAATGCTGTACAACTGGCAGCATCCAAAGAAGACCGTCAACGTCGCACTGGTTGGAAAATATGTCGAGCTGCATGACGCATATCTGTCCGTAGTCGAGGCCCTTCACGCAGCCGGCGCATACAACCACGCCAACGTAAAGATCGACTGGGTTGACTCCGAAGAAGTCAGCAGCTACAACGTCAGCGACCGCCTGAAAGACGCAGACGGAATCCTGGTACCAGGAGGATTCGGCACCAGAGGTCTTGCCGGAAAGATCGCCGCAATCCGCTACGCCAGAGAGAACAAAGTTCCGTTCCTCGGACTCTGCCTTGGAATGCAGATGGCCATCGTCGAGTTCGCAAGAGACGTCCTGGGCCTGACCGATGCCAACAGCGTCGAAGTTGACCCGGACACAAAGAACCCGGTCATCCACCTGATGCCAGACCAGGAAGGCGTCGTTGACATCGGCGGAACACTCCGTCTCGGTTCCTATCCGTGCGTTCTGACAAAGGGCACAAAGTCCTATGAACTCTACGGAACAGACCACATCAAGGAGAGACACAGACACAGATACGAGGTTAACAACCAGTACCGCGAAGCCCTGCAGGAGCACGGCATGGTCCTGGCCGGAAAGTCCCCGGACGGCAGAATCGTCGAGATGATCGAACTGGAAGACCATCCATTCTTCATCGCCACCCAGGCACATCCGGAATTCAAGTCCAGACCGAACCGCCCGCATCCGCTGTTCAGAGGCTTCATCGCCGCAGTCAGCAAGTACGATGACAAGCAGAATAAGTAATGCGTAATGGGCTTAACTGACAGACTGAATAACATTATTATGTAGATAAAACCGCCGGGATCCAGACTGCGTTTGGAACTCCGGCGGTTTTTACGTATTGGGAGAGAAGTGTGTGTGGGAGAGAAATGTGTGTGAGGGAGAGAAGTGTGTGAGGCAGAGAAGTGCGTGTGGCAGAGGAGTGCGTGAGGCAGAGGAGTGCGTGTGGGAGAGAAATGTGAGAGAAGTACATGTGAGGAGGGTATACTGTATACGAATCTGCCTGACAGAGACGAACCAGGTCAATAAATGCCTTTCTTTTTGCGAACTTTGTATATTTATGCAAATACAAAAATAAACAATTCGAAAAGTTAAGATTGTAATTTTTTGGTTCGGCACAATCGTGATTATTTAATGAAACGCCGAACCGTGAATTTGCTAAAACCCGCAAAATCATATCTGATTATTGTAAATATTATGGTTACATATTTAGCGTGATGTATTATTGGTCTATTTGAGAATATCGAGGCAAAATCTGTCAAAATGGTCATAACGATTACACAGATTTCAGATTATAATTACACATTATGTATATTTAGATGGACAATATGAGCGGCTTGTTGTTCAAGTGACTGCGTGACAGTATGATGGGCAAGAGTGCATAAATATCTGTTTCGGCGTTTTGTCAAAAAATCGAGGAAACGCCGAACCGCCTCGAAAAACTTCACGTGATCATCATAAAATCTGCGGTCAGCAGTGGCTGACTGAGTTTAATTGAATTTTACCTGAGTAAATAACTGCGTAACTGCACAGAAATGGACAGAGACGGTTGATATTTTGAATGCAGTATACACAATTATTCCTCATCCCAATTCCGTCACCCAATTCCGTCACCCAATTCTCGTCCCGTTTCTCTGCTTTTCCGTTGTGGCAGCCCGGAATCAGGTCAGCCCGAAGTCGCTCCGTTCGGAATTGGAATAGAGCATCCCGGTCGTCAGCCCTTATTTGAATGAAATCCGAGTCATCACTCCCCCATTCGCTGGGGGATGACTCGGT
>JAJGAH010000296.1 GCA_020844525.1 Eubacterium sp. | reverse complement strand
AATTGCTTTTTCCAGTACTGCCTTGGAAAAACAGCCGTCAGCATCCACCCTGCTGAGAACCAGTGACCGTCTCTCGAGGCAGAGATGGATTTGCATGTCCAGACGCTCTGCCGTCTCATTAAATGATTCAATCAGCTCCTTCTGAACTGTCAAAGGTACTTCCCTTGCCGCAGGGAAATTTTTCTTTGTTTTTTCATACAAGTCTATGAAACTTACCACACACTGATCCGTATAAGGTTTAAGTCTCTCCGCCATCCGGGCAAACTGTTTCTGATGGTATGCAATCGTATACCGATCTGAAATAAAAATCGGATCATAGCGCCAGCAGACGGCATCTCGCCCGGCGTATTCTGAAAGCTTTCCAAATGCCTCTTCGACCTTCTTTTTATCCGGAACATATGGTTCAATTTCCCTTCCATAAGGTGTAATTGTCACCATGAAAAAGCAATGGAAGGCATCCAGTTCATGAATCCGCTTCAGCATGGGAATCGGATTCTTGGTGCAGAATGAAAACGCATCTACAACAGAAGGATCCAGACGATAGCGTGTCACTGAAAGCGGATTATAAGGGTTCCTGACAAGAACGTACCCTTCCTGTATCCGATTGTAGAACCATTCTGAGAAAAATGCCGGAATGTCCGTCCGGCTGCCTGTATTAATAATCATTTATTTTCTCCCCTGTGATATTCGCTGTATGAATTGACCGGGATCGAAAGGTAAGCATTAGACTCTTACAGTATGCTATAATTGTTTTCATGGACTTTGCTCTGATACAAAACATGAGATTCGAATGGTTAAAGGAAGGGCGCAGCTATGATAGCAACCTACGACATGATTCAGCTGAAAGGTATTCTGCAGGATTTTTATACCGTAACTTCCATAAGGATCACCGTTTTCGATGATCACATGAAAGAGATTGCAGCGTATCCGGACGATGTACCGGGTGTCTGCCGCATCCTGCGTTCCGACCCGTACTGTCTGCAGGCCTGTCATGTCTGTGACGCAAAGGCTCTGAAAACGGCCAGCGGGCGACATGTGGCTTATACCTATCGCTGCCACGCAGGGCTGACAGAAAGTATTGTTCCCATCTATGTCAGCCATATCCTCATTGGCTATCTTTTCTTCGGCAATGCCATGTGTGGTACTGACAGACAGAAAATGTACGATGAAATACTGGAAAAATGCAGTGGCTGCAGAATCGATCAGATGAAGCTGCAGAACGAATGCATGAAAGTGCCGCTTTTTTCGGAACAATATATGACTTCTGCCAGCAATCTCATGTGTGCGGTGGCAAAATACCTGGCAATGAACCGTGTGATCCAGCTAAAGGGGCAGGAGCTTCCGGAACAGATTGACCAGTATCTGACCAGCCATTTTACGGATAATATAACCGTGGAGGATATCTGCAATCAATTAAAAATAGGAAGAAGCACGCTTTATACGATCTGCCGCCAGAGTTATGGAGAAAGTCCATCCAGACACATCCGAAAGATGCGGATACAATATGCGGAGGACCTTCTTCTCCAGCATCCGGAGCTGAGCATTGCGGAAGTTTCCGACAAATGTGGATACGAGGATTATAATTACTTCATTACTGCCTTCAGAAAGGCAACCGGAATGTCTCCGGGGAGATTTGCATCTGCACGACAGAATGCAGGCAGGACAAAAGGCAAGGAGGAAGTAAATCAGGCGAATAAAATAAAATAAATTCTATACTATTGTGGTTAAAAATCTTAAACACCTTATTTTGCTCCATATCAAATATACAACGATATACTAAGATGTCAGTGTGACAAGGTGTCAGCCTCCTGATCGCAGAGCGTCTCACACCTTGTCACTTTTTTACGTTGGTACTCCAGGACAATATCCTTGCCCGCATGCCTTCTACATCCAGCACACCATAGGCGAATCCCTTTCGCACCAGCTCCTCCGGTACATACTCGTCATATTTTTCGAAGACGGGCACCTCCTTGGGGAAGACAAGCTCCATCGGGTCGATGTCCTTTGCTGCCTCATCTGTCACGATACGATAAAATTCCTCTTCTGTCACCTTCATCGTAAACTGCATATAGTACGGTCTGGAAGCATTCAGGCCTCTCAGACCGAGCTCCTTCGCGCAGCGAATCTTCAGAAACCGTTCGAGCGCAAGAAACGCATAGCTTCCAAGCCAGGGGAAAAGCGCCCACATGTTTCCGCCAAGGTGCACAAGTGGATGATTCTCCATTCCGGATTTTACAAAGCTCTTTCTTGCTTCTGCGAGACGGCTGACCGCGTGGGCCATAAGATAAGGGTAGCTTTTATCCTCGCTAAGTACACCGTACATCCGCTCCAGGATTCGTGTATGAATATCGCCGGCCACATCTCCGAAGTAGGCGGGGATATTCCCCTTGACGAGCGTACAATAGACCTCCCTTTTTTTATGATCCACCTCTTCAACAACCCAGACCCTTCCGGCGATCGCGATCTTGTCCCCGACTGGCGGCGGCTTTACGATGGTACCCAGCTCTTCTGGGCCGGACCGGACGGTGTACTCCGGGTTTTCCTGAAATACGGCGTAAAACTTGTAATTGTTTACAATCCGCTCTCCCGTAATTCCAACAATCAGGCCGCCGTTCTCCGTACGGTTTATGTGATCAATTTCGATCAGATGCCTTAAAAGAAGGCGGTAATCGTCCTGTGTAATTCTGTGAAAGCATGACAGGGGAAGCACCCTCGAGGCCAGCTCTGCCGGTGTCATTTCCCCGCAGGAGGCCAGTGTGCTCATGGTCTGGTGGTAGAGCAGACTATAGGGCAGCCGTCCCGTACGGGGAGGCTCCACAAACCGGTCCTCAATATACAGCTGCACCAGGGCGATGCCCTGAATAAGGTACCAGGGAATCAGATCCGGAAGCATGGCGCGTGGTTCCGGGTGATCCTCCCGCATGACAAACCACATCTCCGGCGGATCACCGCGTCTGCCCGTTCTCCCCATGCGCTGCAGAAAACCGGATACGGTAAAGGGCGCGTCAATCTGAAAGGCCCGGGAAAGCTTTCCGATGTCGATGCCAAGCTCCAGCGTGGCCGTGGCGCAGATGCTCATCAGGGAATCATCGTCCTTCATCTGCTCCTCAGCGCTCTCACGGTAGGAGGCAGACAGATTTCCGTGATGAATCAGAAATCTGTCCGGTTCATGTCCTGCCTCGCAGTACTGCCGGAGGTGCTGACAGACCGATTCACATTCCTCCCGTGAGTTTGTAAAGATCAGGCATTTTTTGCCACTGGTATGCTCGAAAATATAGGCAAGCCCCGGATCCGCGGCTTCAGGAGCGGTATCCGTTGTTTTCTCAATTTCGCCTGCTTTTTCGATACCATTATCGTTAGCCTGCTCAGCAGAATTAGATGTCCTGGTTTTTCCCGAAGTATCTTTGACTCCAATCTCCGACGGGAGTGTTTTTTCATCGGCCTGTGGCGCCGTATTGAAAAAATGCTCCATCGACAGACGCCAGACTTCTCTGCCCCCGTCAAATTTCGGAATGAGGCAGGTCCTGCCGCTGCCGGCGGAAAGAAACCGGCCGGCTGCCTCCGGGTTCCCGATTGTGGCAGAAAGGCCAATCCTTCGGGGACTGCAGCCCGCCAGCGCGCAGAGACGCTGAATCAGGCAGAAGGTCTGCAGGCCTCTGTCACCGCGCAGAAGCGAGTGGATCTCATCTATAACGATAAAGCGCAGATCACCGAAAAGGGATGGGATTTCCATATGCTTGTTGATCATCAGTGATTCCAGAGACTCCGGCGTGATCTGGAGAATACCGGATGGCTTCCGCAGAAGCTTCCGCTTTCTGCTCTGTGCCACATCGCCGTGCCATCTTGAAACAGCGATGCCTGCTTCTTCGCAGAGCTCGTTTAATCTGATAAACTGGTCGTTGATCAGTGCCTTGGTCGGAGCAATATACAAAACGCCCAC
>JAJGAH010000295.1 GCA_020844525.1 Eubacterium sp. | reverse complement strand
AATACCGCCAGCTGATTCATTCCTCAACTGACGGTATCCAATCACTTATTATTTTTCACTGTCCCCTTGACGGGTAGCACACCATTTTACTATTATGAAGGCTTTGTCTATTTAAGAGGACCTCTCTTTATCCCGCGTGGCATCCTCAATATGCTGATCTGTGTGTTTGTCTCTCTGTATATTTTTCTGCGCAGGAAGCAGATTCGTACACAGTACAGAAAGCTGGTTGTGCTGTTTCCTCTGATCGTCTTCCTTGCTGGCGGTCTGCAGGTTTTTTTGAAGGGTGTAGCATACGAATATGCTGGGGCGATCTTTGCCTGTCTTCTTCTCTATGTAAATGTGCAGGCCCACAATGTGGATTATGATTATCTGACCGGTCTGCTGAACCGCAGGGGCATTGATCAGGAATTTAAGTATCAGTATACCCATTACAGTGCAAAACGGCCGTTTGCAGCATTTATGATTGATCTGGATTATTTCAAAAAGATCAATGATGAGAATGGACATCAGGCCGGGGACGAGGCACTGCTGCAGATGGCAGGATACCTCATCGATGTTTTTGGCAAGGAATCTTATATTGGAAGATATGGCGGTGATGAGTTCCTGATTCTTTCTTTTCTGCGCGATTCGAAAGAAGCGGAGGAAAAGCTGGATGCTCTGCAAAAACGCTGTCAGGAAGGCGGGCGAAGAAGAAAGAAGGCATTTCAGTTATCCTTCTCCGCAGGTCATGAATTTTATGATCCTTCAAAATTTGAAGATCTGGATCAGTTTTTCCAGTATATAGATGCCCAGATGTATCAGGAGAAGGAAGCCCATCATGCGCGCAGGTGAATGATTGAATCCCCAGATTTTGAAATCATATCATGACAGATAAAAACAACAGCCGTTCTGGACTTTCATCCAGTGCGGCTGTTTGACATTATTGTATTTCGCGTGACATGGTGTTGGACACTTCGTCGCGCCGATGCGTCATTGTGGCAGCAGGTTTAACCCTCTGCCATCATTCGCTCTTTTCGTTCATGGAATCACGGATTGCTTCTGCGAGGCTTGTGATTTCGTCTTCCTGCTCCTCTTTCATGGAAGAAGCAAGAGAGAGGCGTTCATTGAGTACGGTCATCCCCTTCAGTTCATTGTTGAGGAAGTCCTGCATGAGATCACCGGACTTGCATGCCCAGGACCCGTTTTCGATGATTGCGAAGGTACGGTTCTGCAGGTTCAGTGCCTTCATATCCATCAGGTAATTGTGCATAACCGGATAGATGCCGAGGTTGTAGGTAACCGATGCCAGAACAATGTGGCTGACACGGAAGGTCTCAGAAATCAGGTAGGATACATGTGTATTGGACACATCGTATACAACCGTGTTGGTAATGCCGAGGTCTGCGAGCTTTGCGGCAAGTGCCTGCGCAGCCGCTTCTGTATTGCCGTACATGGAAGCATAGCAGATCATAACAGCCTTTTCTTCAGGCGTATAGGTGCTCCAGTGCTGATATTTGTCCAGCAGGTAGTCAAAGTTGTTGCGCCATACCAGTCCATGAAGCGGGCAGATAAATTTGATCTGGGGCAGGAGAGGAGCAGCCTTTTTCAGAAGCTTCTGAATGTGTGGGCCGTACTTACCAACGATATTGGTAAGATAACGTCTGTTCTCATCAATCCAGTCGCGGTCGTAGTTTACTTCATCATTGAAGAGTTTTCCGTCATTTGCAATGAAGGATCCAAAAGCGTCTGCGGAGAAGAGTACGCCGTTTGTGGTGTCAAAGGTGACCATTGCTTCCGGCCAGTGCACCATCTGTGCCTGTACAAAGGCTACTGTATGATCACCGAAGGTGGCGGTATCGCCTTCTTTAACCTCGACAGTTTCATGTCCATCGGTGTTGAAGCCAAACTGATGCATCAGCATGAAGCCCTTTTCTGTGCAGTATATTTTGCACTTCGGATAGCGGAGCAGTACCTCCTGCAGAGAAGCTGCATGATCCGGCTCCAGATGGTTCACTACAAGAACATCCAGAGATTCCCCGTCCAGCAGATACTCGACATTCTCAAGCATCTGGCGGCACGCAGACCAGTCTACAGTATCAAAGAGCACGTTTTGTCCGCTTTTGAGCAGATATGCGTTATAGCTGACCCCTTTCGGAATCGGATGAATATTTTCAAAGAGATATGTGCGGTGGTCATTTGCTCCGACCCACCAAAGATTATCGGTAACCTGTCTTACACAATGCATATGGTTTCCTCCCGTATTCTTTATCTGAATTACAGCTGGATCCACAGGGACCCTTTTCGGTTGTTTCTTTCTTTTTCTTCGATACTTCAGCTTATGTTCGTCTTTTTTCTTCATACAATTCAATGATCCTGATATGTATTCAGGGGTCCTGATTCCGGGCCGGGATTCTGTGACATCCGAAAATCATGTATCCGGAATCAGGCGATGTTCACATCAGTCAGCTTTGGTGAAGTTTGCCTTCGGCTCAGCGCATTCCGGGCATACCCAGTCTTCCGGAAGCTTCTCGAAGAGTGTGCCGGGCTTGATTTCTGCAGCCGGATCGCCGAGCGCCGCATCATATTCGTATCCGCAGCCGTCACATACATAGATGCTGTACGGTGGTTTGATTTTCTTCGGCTGTGCCCGTTTGATTTTCTTCATCGGCGGAGCCGGTTTCTTCTTGCCGGTATCCAGCGCCTTGGTGAGAAGCGGAAGAATCTCATTGACGTCACCCACAATACCGTAATCGCAGTTCTTGAAAATCGGAGCGTTCGGGTTCTTGTTGATTGCGACGATGGTGGATGCCTCGCGGATACCCTTCAGATGCTGTACGGCACCGGAAATACCACAGGCAATGTACAGGTTTCCGGAGAATTTCTGTCCGGACATGCCGACGTAGCGGTTCAGCGGTACATAGTGCAGAGTTTCTGCCACCGGACGGGAGGATCCGATCGCAGCACCGGCTGCGGCTGCCAGATCTTCAATCAGCTTCATATTCTCCTTGCTTCCAATACCTTTGCCGGCAGATACAACTCTTTCAGCCTTTACAATCGGGGTGTCCTTCGGGATGCCGACAGTGAAGTCGTAGCCGTCTCTCTTCAGGTCTTTTACCAGCTCCTCTACACGTTCCTCTGCAGAGCCTTCCTTCAGGATTTTCTTTCTGCGGGCGCCGGTTACATTTGGCTGCTGCTGGAAGAGCGGAGCAGATGCCTCCTTTGGGGCCTTTCCGAGAATCGAGGTTGCGATAACAAGACGCTGAATCTCATTGGTTCCCTCGTAGATTGTCGTGATTTTTGCGTCACGGTAAAATCTCTCAACATCCATGCCCTTCAGATAGCCGTTGCCGCCGTAAATCTGGAGCGCCTCATTGCTGATGTCAACCGCAGTATCGGAAGCAAACTGCTTTGCCATGGCTGCTTCCATGGCATAGGGCTCATGGTTCTGTTTGAGCTCCGCTGCACTGTAAACGAGCATTCTGGATGCGCGGATCTTTGTAGCCATATCTGCAATCTTGAAGGAGATAGCCTGCTGGAAGGCAATCGGCTTGTGGAATTGTACACGCTCTTTAGCGTATGCGGCACAGCTCTCGAACGCACCCTGGGAGATGCCAAGTGCCTGTGCGGCGATACCGATACGTCCGCCATCCAGGGTATTCATGGCAATTTTGAATCCCTGTCCCTCAGCGCCCAGAAGATTTTCCTTCGGGACTTTCACACCATTGAACAGCAGCTGTGCGGTAGCAGAGGAACGGATACCAAGCTTGTCGTAGTGATCGCCGAATTCGAAGCCAGGCATACCCTTTTCAACGATGAATGCACTGATTCCTCTGGAGCCGATACCGGGTGTGGTCAGTGCAAAAATAACATAGATATCTGCCTCGCCGCCGTTGGTGATGAAGATTTTCTCACCATTGAGCAGATAGTAGTCGCCCTGCAGCACTGCGGTGGTTTCTGTACCG
>JAJGAH010000294.1 GCA_020844525.1 Eubacterium sp. | reverse complement strand
AATCAACCTCATACGCGTACTATCAAGCCAAGTGTAAAGTACCGAATTCGGCCATACGCTTCTTTTTTGTATGCCTGCTTCTGCAATTTCTTCGTTACAGCGTATGGTACATGACATGAATATCTTCGTACTCATTGTTTTTATTCTGGAAGGCTCCGGGAATGATGCCCAGGTCCACAAATCCAAGTCTTAAATACAGGTGATAGGCATGAATATTAGATGCAACGACAGCATTGAACTGCAGGATCCGATAACCCTGCTTCTTTGCCTGTACCAGACAATCCTTAACAAGTTTCTCTCCAATATGCTGTCCCCGAAGCCCTGCATCGACAGCATAACTGGCATTAGCAATCCTGCCGGCTCTGCCGATATTGTTTGGATGGAGAATATAAAGTCCTGCCACCCTTCCATCTGCAATAGCGGCTGCCGTATACTGCTGATGGAAAAATTCATATCCTTCTTTTTCATCCAGCTCTTCGATCTGCGGAAAGGCCATACCGTCTTCCACAACTCTGTTCCAGATCCGGATCATTTCCGGAAGATCTTCATCTTTCATTGGTCTGATAACAATATCACTCATTTGAAACTCCTTTCTCAACCATTTTAAGGTGATTCCAAATACATGTAAATTGATTTTTAAAATACTCTCGTTTTGGCATAAAAAAGCGGAACCGTCCAGCAATACGGCTCCGCTTTTTTAAAGGAAGGAGAATATGAAAAAGAAACGTAGTTTTTTCTGTTTCTATGGTTTACATACTACCTTCGATTTGTGAGTGATCTTTGTATTGGTTGTGAACACTTTGCAAACATTCTGCAGAGTATTTGTGTTTCCGCTTATAAGTACATGGACATTTGGAGGGAATTTTCACTCCTGCAACAGCCAATCAGCTATATCGTAAATCTCAATTCCTTCATAGCTATATTTTGGATGTTTGGTTCTGGCAATAATCATTTTAGGATAAGCATCTCGGATCTGAAGCAGAGGAGAATATTCTCTCTCAAATGTTTCCTGCCCGGAAATGTTGTCGCTTACCTGGATATAAATTTTCTCGCTGCCCCTCTGAGCAACAAAGTCGATTTCCTTTTGATAGAGCTTGCCTGCATAGACATCGTATCCACGGCGAAGAAATTCGATACAAACGATGTTCTCATAGACTCTGCCGTAGTCCATATTTCTGCTGCCCAGTATTGCGTATCGAATACCGGTGTCACATAAATAAAACTTTTCAGAGCTTTCAAGGTATTTCTTGCCACGAATATCATATCTCTTAATGTCATAAAACACGAAGGCATTGCATAAATACTTGATGTACTTGCCAACAGTCACATGATTGGTCGGGGTTTCGTTTGCGGTCAGCAGCTGACTGACCTTGTTCGGTGAAGTCAGATTGCTGATGTTGTCCATTAGGAATTCGCTCAAACGCTGCAAAACCAAAGTATCTGACAGAGCGTATTTCTGTACCAGGTCCCTTGTGACAATGGTTTCATAGACCTCTTTGATATAATTTATCCGGTCTTTTTCCGTTCTATAGGCATAAGAACCTGCTAAACCGCCCCTGATGGAGTAATCATCAAAAAGCTTATCTTTATCACTAACATCATCGTAATATTGGCAGTACTCCTGAAAACTGAAAGGGAACACATGGATTTCAATGTAGCGTCCAGTAAATAGGGTTGCCAGATCTGCACCCAGCAGGAACGCATTGGAGCCGGTTACATAGATGTCATATTTTCCCTTGGAATAAAGGCTGTTGATTGCCAACTCAAACTTTGGACACATCTGAACTTCATCAACAAACAGATAATTTGTTTTGCCTGCCTGATAATGTTCTTCTACATAGGCGTGTAACGCATGGTATTCCTTGATTTCTTCATAAGCTAAGTCCATGAAGTCGATGAATATGATATTGATATTTTCATAATGACTTCTCAGGTACTCGATATATGCCTGCATCAATTTGGATTTACCAGAACGGCGAATGCCTGTGATGATCTTGATGTCAGGAGTACCGTTCAGTTCAATGATTCTATCGAGATATTTTGCTCTCGTAATTGTCTTCATATGGCCACACACTTTCAAAAGTTGTAAATTTTTCATTTCTTGAAATTGCTTTGATGTACATGTAATTATTATACGTCTGCAAATAGTATATGCAAGAGATCGCTTTCAAAAACACAAAATTTTTAAAAAAAATTAGCACTCACCTATTGACAGTGCTAATAATCGGTGCTATAAGAACAATTGCAAGGAGATAAGGGAATGAAAAAGAGTTCTTTTTCCCAGGGATTCATTCCCGGATACCTTTTTCCATATAAGCGCAGTTCACAACAGCCCAGAACAGCATCCTGAGCCGGAAAGATATTTGATAGGAGGTATGTATTATGGCTAGATATTTACCAGATCTTTTTGGAGAGAATTTAATGGATGATTGGTCTGATTGGTTTTCAGATGGTTTTGATGAGATGCGGAATGCTATGAGACCGCTGTATGGACATCATGCAAAAAACGTCATGAAGACAGATGTCACTGAGAAGGATGGCAATTATGAGATTGCCGTTGATCTGCCTGGCTTCAAGAAAGACGAAGTTGCAGTAAGTCTTGATAATGGTTATCTGACCATTGAGACAAAGAAGGATCTCAACAAGAAGGAAGAAGACAAGAAGGGTAACGTCATCCGTCAGGAGCGTTATGCAGGGAATATGGCAAGAAGCTTCTATGTAGGTGAAGATGTCAAGGACAGCGACATTTCCGCTAAGTTTGAAGACGGTGTTCTGAAGATCACTGTTCCGGATACAGAGAAGAAAGAAGCAGTTCCTGAAAAGAAGACAATTGCGATTGAAGGCTGATGCTATCATCGTTCCTTCAGAATAGAGACGAAAGAAATAAATTGTTTGCAGATTGTTTTTTCAAAAACTGTCAGCATTGTTACGCCCAGGCTCGATAAAACGGCCCGGGCGTTATTTTATATAATAAGATTTCTTGTATGAAAATTTCAATATGTCGGAGTCTGTATCCCATCCAATGTGGCAAATATTGAGAACTATTTGTACATAGCATGATTTATCGAAGATATTCAAAAGATCAAATATATTCCATAGAAATTGACCATAGATAGTAATAAAGTCTGGGCGTAAAATGTTATTTATCAAATATTATGTCTTAGCTCAGGACTTGAGGGAGGGAATAATCAATGGATATTGAGGGGGATGGTAAGCGCATGGGGCATAATCCTTATAAGAAAAACCTTTCAGAGGAATTGCTTCGGGCAGTCGATATCTTTATTCAGAAGAATTACATTCCAGAATCGGAAGAGTCATTACAGCAAATTTCTATAATCCATAATGAATGTGAAAGCAAAATACCCATTCCGGATGAAGATAGCGATGCGCTTCCAGATTTATTTCCCAATGGAACTGATAAGGGTGATGCGTTATCAGAACTTACGGAACGCAGTATTACACCTGAAAAAGATAGCGTTCCGGAATTGTCTGATCTGCATTGGGATGATTTGGATGATGTTCTTGAAGGCACAGGGGAAACCTTTCATGATAAACTCCTGCAGCTGATTGATAAAAGTGGAATGACAGATGTGCAGGTGTATCATAAGGCGCAGATTGACCGGAAGCTTTTTTCAAAAATCCGGACCCATCAGGATTATAGGCCCAGGAAATGTACAGTATTAGCTCTGGCACTGGCATTAGGGCTGAACATGGATGATACAAAGGATCTCTTATGCCGAGCAGAATATGCTTTATCACCAGGGAGTAAGGCGGATCTGATCGTAGAATATTGTATCCAAAACAGAATCTTTGATCTATTTGAAGTCAATGCCCTGCTCTATGAGCATGGAGAACCCACCTTGCCTTAATGTGTAAAGAAAGTTGAAAGTTTTGTTGTTATCGGCTTGCTGGTGACGCAGGAAATCAAAGAAATCAGATGTTAGAAGAACCA
>JAJGAH010000293.1 GCA_020844525.1 Eubacterium sp. | reverse complement strand
TTCTATAAAGACGGAAGTCTGGTTATCGAGAGCGATCTGGTCAGCGGCAATCTTTCAAAGAATCAGGGAACTATGACTGGAATCTTCCCTCTGGCATATAAGGAGAGTCCGTCTACGCTGGTAGGTGCCAATTATAAAACGAAAGTGAATTACTGGATGCCGTTTTTCGAAGGCGAAGGGTTGCATGATGCATACTGGCGTACATCCTTTGGCGGAGATATTTATAAGACAAATGGTTCAAACGGCTGTCTGAATCTGCCTTCCGATGTCGCACAGACCATCTATGAAAATATCGATGCAGGCGTAGCGATTGTCATTTACTACGAGCCCGGTACTGAACCGGATGACTCCACCTACGCAACAGATGCCACTACGATGGCGGATAATGTTTCTCAGTAAACAATGTTACCTGGCTAAACCAGACTATTGCATATCATTTTATAAAGATGCAAATAATTTTCTATTCCATCGGCTGAAAAAGAAGACGGTCCTGTCTGTTACACGGGGGTAATGGACAGGATTATTTTATTTTTATAAATATTTCACATTTTTTTAAATAAAATGACTATAATAGGAAAGATGGGTCTTATCATATTGACTTTCATCACTGTGCTGTGTCGATTATTAATCTGTTAAATGATTTTTTTATAGAAAGGAAATGAGCATTTTGCAGAAACAGAATATTGATAACATTGAAAAATACGGCCGCCCGGTACTGTCCAGTTTGAAATTCCGGGAGGCTCTGTCACAATGCCATCATCATTCCTCTACAGTTGGTATGCATTCGCTGAATGTGACATTTATTGCGCTGGGCATATGCAATATGATGAAAATGCTGCATCTGCAGGTGGATACAAAGGCACTTGTGATTGGATGTCTGTGCCACGATCTCGGCATCCTCGATCGAAGCCATTTTAGCTCAGGACCAGAAATGTGCAAAATACATCCAGTTGAATCTGCGGATCTTTCTGTGTTTTTCGCAGATCCGGAGAACAGGGAAACTGTCTATGATATCTGCCGTCATCACATGTTTCCGCTGATGGCAACACCCCCAAAGACACGTGAAGGCTGGGTGATTACTCTTGCAGATAAAATCTCTGCTGTAGGAGAGGTTGCTTTACCTCCGGTTCGACGGAAATGGGAGGAAAGAAATCTAAAGGTAATCGCTGCATGACGATCTATGTTCCCGAAAAGTTCCATCCTGGTTCTTTTCGGGAATTTTTTGTTCCAAAGAACTATAGCAACGGCCCTTTCACCATGTCTGGATTTAATCGGCTATAACAGAGAATAGAAGTAGAAGGAATTGATTGTGCGCGGTCCGATTATTATGTCGTAAAATATCAATTTTGCGACATAATACTTGCTGATTAATACTTTAAGGAGTAAAATAAACCAGAATGAACAAATCCCATCCACTAGATCCGCATTCTGGGTTGACAAGAGATCTGCATTAACTGGCACTCCTTATCCGCATGCCTTTATAATACATTCACTCTGAATGCATAGATTTATACATAGATTTATAATGGATCATGGACTTATACTGTTTGACTGATTGAAAGGACAAATGAGTAATTTATGAAGTATTATCAGGAACAAGACATTCTCAACATGGAACGCGTCAATGACCTTCTGGAAAACCTTCCGGACTTTATGCGCAATTACGTCAGCTATATGGCAACCGGATCCACGTCCAGACGGACTATTTTGAACTACATCTATGATATCCGTGGCTTTCTGACTTACATTGCGGATTACCGCAAAAAAGATGTGCGGACTCTTACGCCGGAATTTCTGGAGCAGCTTACAAATTTTGATTTTGACGACTACTTTCTCCACATTGATGCCTATAAACGCCATTCTGTCAATGACAAGGTACTCCCCACTACAAACCAGGAAGCCGGCAAAGCCAGGAAGCTTTCCGCGATCAAATCTCTCTACAACTATCTTGAGCAGTATCGTCTGATTACAATTAACCCTGCCGCAGCATACCGCCTGAAGCTGAAGCACCATAAACCTGTCATAACGGCGATGAACGTTGAGGAAGTGAATTCTGTCATGCAGGCTGCTCAGACCGGTGATACTCTTGTTGGGAGGCAGAAGAAATTTGCCGACAGGACAAAATACCGCGACACTGCTCTCCTCGCTCTCATGCTCAATACCGGGATCCGTGTGTCGGAATGTGTCGGTATTGACCTGGACGACATCAATTGGAAGGAATCCCGCATCAATGTACACAGGAAAGGCGGCGGGAATGACCCTGACGTATTCATGAATGATAATGCGCGAATCGCCATCAGGGATTACCTTGAAAATGAAAGACATACTGATGACCCATCAGAAAATGCCCTCTTTCTGTCCGGTACAGGACATCGGATCACTGTTCGTTCCGTAGAGCGCATTGTAAAGAAATATACCCAGGGAGCCGTACCCGGCAAACATATTACGCCGCACAAGCTGAGAAGTACCTTCGGTACCAATCTGTATCAGGCGACTGGGGACATACATCTGACGAGCAAAGCTTTAAACCATTCCAGTATAGAGGTTACCGCCTCCCATTATGCCGATGTAGACATACGGCAGAGACAGGAGGCGGTAGAGATTATTGAGGAACGCTACAATCAGGACGAAAAATAAGTCCGTAATATCTGAGTTTTTTTTCGGTTTCTGATTTTGAAAGACGTATAAAACTTCATACCTGGATTTCGTTACTTTTCAAAGGCGTATCACTTTTCAAAACTGTTTTTCTGAAGTATCTCCTGCACCTTTTTCTCATTGTAGAAGTGGAGCACTACAGCACCTGCAAGGCAGAAATCAACGGCAGCGAAGGCCGCGATCCGGTAGCCAAGCCCGGTTGCTACGCTGATCGTTCCAAGTGATGTGAACAGAAGAATGGACAGTGACTGTCCCAGCTTCATCGAGAAGGTTCTTGCTGCAAAGAACATTCCGTCATGATTCTCTCCGGTTGTGATCGCATCGGATTTTGCGATATCCGCCACGATTGTCTGCGGAATAATGCCGAGAATAGCCATGGGGAAGGATGCACAGATTACGACGAGCACACCGCTCACGATGCCCGGCAGACCAAAGAAGCCGGAAAGACCTGTGATGGCAAATACGAGGCACATGCCCAGAAAGGCAAATACCACCAGACGCTTTTTCGGAAATTTTCTCATGAGGCGGTTGACTGGCACATAACACATTACCGACAGAAGCGTCATGGCAATATATAGAATGGTGCTCCAGCTCTCAGCAAGCTTCATCAGGACGGTCACATAGTGCAGCAGTCCGGTCTGAAACATTGTAATGCCGACCCAGTAGCAGATATCCGATCCTACAAAGATCCGGAAGTTCTTATTTGAAAAGCATTTTGCGAGGGAAGAAAATGCGTTTCCCTCTGATGGCTTCGCATCGACGTAATCCTTCTCTTTGATCGTCAGTGCGGGTACCAGGCAGCATACCATGGCAATCAGTGCAAGCACTACGAAAACGATCCGCATCGCCCATACACGGCTTCCTACCGCAGGTGTAATTGCGCTCCAGATCGTCGGAGCCATATAACCGATGGCTGAACCGAAGATAAAGGTAAAGGAAATTGCTGTTGAAATATCTGCCAGTGTCTTCTGGTCCCTGGAGAGCTCCGCGATCAGCGCATTGTATGGCGTACAGTATATTGTCATAAAAAGGTAGAAAAGCAGCATCATCACAAGTACCCAGACGGCATTCAGGATGCCTCTTCCACCAAGTGCGGAAGCATCCGCAGCCCCTCTACCCGGGCAGATGTAGACCATGATCGTAATCAGAGCCAGTGGAATTGCCGCCCTCTTCATAAATGGAATTCTGCGCCCCTTCGGGTTACGGCTCTTGTCAGACAGATTGCCAATCCAGGGATCCGTAACCGCATCGAACACCCGGCCCAGTGCATATATGCCTCCGATCACCGTGAATACACCA
>JAJGAH010000292.1:2500-3962 GCA_020844525.1 Eubacterium sp. | reverse complement strand
TGATGGAAATTTCACCCCAGGAGCATCCGGTGGCCCTTCAGCTTTTTGGAAGCGATCCGGATTCTGTATCAGAAGCAGCGGCGATGATTGAGGACCGTCCCTTTGATATTCTTGATTTCAATATGGGCTGCCCTGTTCCAAAGGTTGTCAACAATCAGGAGGGATCTGCGCTGATGAAGGACCCTGTACATGCCGCGGCGATTCTCTCTGCTGTTGTAAAGAAAATCCATAAACCGGTGACTGTCAAGATCCGGAAGGGATTCAATGACGATCAGGTCAATGCAGTGGAGGCTGCCAGGAGACTGGAGGATGCCGGTGTTTCTGCAATTGCGATACACGGAAGGACGCGGGAACAATACTACGCAGGCAAGGCAGACTGGGATATCATCCGTCAGGTCAAAGAAGCTGTATCGATCCCCGTGATTGGAAATGGTGATGTGGATACTCCGGAAGCGGCCAGAAAAATGCTGGAAGAGACCGGCGTGGATGGCGTCATGATTGCCAGAGCGGCCAGGGGAAATCCCTGGATTTTTCATCGGGTAATCCATTTCCTTGAGACAGGGGAGATACTGCCGGAACCGGATGCGCAGGAGGTTTATCAGATGATCCTCCGACACATGGAATTGATGGCAGAGTGCAAGGGAGCACCGGTGGCAATCCGCGAAATGCGCAAGCATATTTCCTGGTATACGGCAGGATTTCCCAATTCTGCCTCCCTTCGCAGAAGGATCAATGAGGCACAGAGTTATGATGAGGTACGGGAACTTCTGCAGGAGATTTTACATTGATTATATAGTGATTTCAGGTTACGCTGGGAAAAGTTTCGAGGACACATAGCGTCGCATAATGTCCGGGGCAGAACGCCCGGGTTTCGATTAGGCAGATATGCAGAGGGGGCCGGTATGCAGATCAGCAAGTTATTTGTGGAATTTATTTTCTATTCCTTTCTGGGCTGGCTGTGGGAGTCGTTTTACTGCACAGTTAAGGAAAAACACTGGCAGGATCGTGGATTCCTTTTCGGACCGGTCTGCCCGATCTATGGAAGCTGTGTTGTGGCAGGAATCATTGTGTTTCATGTGCTCCAGAGCAATCACGTGCGCACACAGGATATACCTGTTGTATTTCTGTTCCTGATCAGTATGGTAGTAAGTGCGATTGCGGAGTATGGAACATCGTGGGTGCTGGAGAAAAGATTTCATGCGCGCTGGTGGGATTATAGCAAGCTTCCGCTGAACCTGAATGGCAGGATCTGTCTTCCGGTCAGCCTATGCTTTGGAGCGGTTGGCGTGTTTATCATCCGATATCTTCTGCCATGGGTTTCAGGCTTGCATTCGATTCTGCCTGCTTTGTTTTACGAGATATCCGGACTGATTTTTGCCGGACTGTTTGGCGCTGATATTGCGCTGACGGAAACTGCATTGTCATCTTTGCTTCAGAATATCGAAGACTTTAAGGCTGAGTT
>JAJGAH010000291.1 GCA_020844525.1 Eubacterium sp. | reverse complement strand
GGCCTTCGGATCTGATTGATACACCGATTGATGAACTCAAAAAGAGAAGTATTGTTTTCATCGCAGGTGGTGTAGGTACTGCCCCTGTATACCCGCAGGTAAAGTGGCTGCATGAGCATGGTGTGACTGCAGATGTGATTATTGGTGCAAAGAACAAGGACCTTGTCATTCTCGAGGATGAGTTCAAATCTGTCTGCAACCTCTATATCACAACCGATGACGGCTCCTATCAGAGAAAGGGCATGGTTACTGTCTGTCTTCAGGACCTGATTGAAAAAGAAGGCAAGCATTATGACTGGTGTGTTGCGATTGGTCCGATGATCATGATGAAGTTCGTGTGCAAGATGACAAAGGGCTACAATATCCATACTGTTGTCAGCATGAACCCGATCATGGTAGATGGCACTGGTATGTGCGGAGCATGCCGTGTCATGGTAGGCGGAGAGGTAAAATTCGCCTGTGTAGACGGACCGGAGTTCGACGGACATCTGGTTGATTTTGACCAGGCAATGCAGAGAAACAAGATGTATCAGACAGAGGAAGGCCGTGCAATCCTGAAGGCTCAGGAGGGAGATACACATCACGGCGGCTGCGGAATGTGCGGAGGTGACAAGTGATGGAAGTTGATATGCTGAAGAAAGTTCCTGTCAGAGAACAGGATCCTATGGTTCGGGCCAGAAACTTCGATGAGGTCTGCCTTGGATATAATCAGGAAGAGGCAATGGCTGAATCTACCAGATGCCTGAACTGCAAGAAGCCAAAATGTGTAGAAGGCTGTCCGGTACATATCAATATCCCTGCCTTCATCCAGGGCGTCAAAAACGGAGACTTCCGTCATGCTTACGATGTCATCAGTGAGTCCAGCTCCCTTCCCGCTGTCTGTGGTCGTGTATGTCCGCAGGAGACACAGTGTGAGGAGAGATGTATCCGTGGTATCAAGGGCGAAGCCGTTTCCATTGGAAAGCTCGAGCGTTTTACTGCTGACTGGGCGAAAGAGAACGGAATCAAACCGGCTCCTGCAAAGGAAAAGAATGGACACAAGATAGCGGTTATCGGTGCCGGCCCGTCTGGTCTTACCTGCGCCGGTGATCTGGCAAAGCTTGGATACGACGTGACAATTTTCGAAGCTCTGCACAAGGCGGGCGGTGTGCTTGCCTATGGTATCCCGGAATTCCGTCTTCCGAAGGATAAAGTCGTTGAGAAGGAAGTCGAAAATGTAAAGAGCCTCGGTGTTAAGATCGAGACCAATGTTGTCATTGGAAAATCCGTAACGGTTGATGAGCTGCTTGGAGAGGAAGGCTTTGAAGCGGTATTTATCGGCTCCGGTGCCGGACTTCCGAGATTCATGAATATCCCGGGAGAAACTGCGCTCGGTGTATTCTCCGCAAATGAATATCTCACCCGGAACAACCTGATGAAGGCCTATCGTGATGACTACTACACGCCAATTCACAGGGGCAAAAAAGTTGTGGTTGTCGGAGGCGGAAATGTTGCCATGGATGCTGCCAGGACAGCGCTTCGTCTCGGTGCTGAGGTACATATTGTATATCGCCGTTCAGAGGAGGAGCTTCCCGCACGTCGTGAGGAAGTACACCATGCGAAGGAGGAGGGGATTATCTTTGATCTCCTGACCAATCCGGTTGAGGTGATTGCAGATGAGAAAACCGGCTGGGTAAAGGCTATCCGCTGCATCCGCATGGAGCTGGGTGAGCCGGATGCATCCGGCAGACGCCGTCCGGTTGAAATCCCAGGCTCTGAGTTCAACATGGATTGTGACACGGTCATCATGTCACTGGGCACATCTCCGAATCCGCTGATTTCTTCCACAACAGTCGGACTGGATGTAAATAAGAGAAAGTGCATCATCGCCAGCGAAGAGAATGGCCAGACTACAAAGGATGGTGTTTTTGCCGGTGGAGATGCCGTAACTGGTGCTGCAACTGTTATTCTTGCAATGGGTGCCGGCAAAGCCGCTGCAAAAGGAATTGACCAGTTCATCAAGTCCAAATACGCAGGCTGACTGATAACCTGACCACACGTTTTATGGACCCCTTAGTCCCCTTTTTACGTGCTAAGGGGTCTTTTCTGTTCTGTATATGCGGAGACAGACGATTTGGGCAGGAGGCGGAATTCATTGAAAATCACAATAGCCTGTGTGGGAAAAATCAAAGAAAAATATCTGCAGGAGGGTATTCAGGAATATAGCAAGCGGCTGAAGCGATACTGTACTCTGCAGATTCTCGAGGTTCCGGACGAAAAAACACCGGAGGGTGCATCTGCTTCAGAGGAAGCTGCCATCCGGGACAGGGAAGGGGAGCGACTGCTCAAAGTCATTCCCGCCAATGCCTTTCTTATAGCATTGGCAATAGATGGTGATGCACCGGATTCCATACAGCTTTCCAAAAGGATTTCAGCATTGACCGTCCGGGGAATAAGTCATATAGTATTTGTAATTGGCGGTTCTCTTGGCCTTTCCGGACAGATATTGCAGAAGGCAGACTGGAAACTCAGTTTTTCCAGAATGACCTTTCCCCACCAGCTGATGCGTATGATCCTGCTCGAGCAGATCTATCGCAGCTTTCGGATTATACATCATGAACCGTATCACAAATAAGGTCAAACCCAATGTCTGTACAAGAACAAATTGAAACACTGATCCAGAAATTTCCCATATTTGAATATGGATTCCTGAAGCCGTCCCAAATCGAATTTTCAGAAAAAGTCCGTACCATATGCCGGACAGAGTGCAGCCGATACAATACCAGCTGGTCCTGTCCTCCGGCAGTTGGAAGTGTTGAGACATGCCGGAAGAGATGCCTGGAATGGCAGGATGCCTTTTTCTTTTCAACTGTTCATGAGGTTTCTAATGTCATGGACCTGAAGGAAGGCGCACGTACCAGATCTTCCCATGAAGAGCTCACAGACCGTATTGAACAGAGCATCCGGGCACTTGGGCTGCAGACGTGGAGACTGTCAGGCGACTCCTGTAATGTCTGTGAGAGGTGCGCATGGCCGGATACGCCCTGTCGTTTTCCAGACCGCATGCATCCATGCATTGAGGGGCAGGGCATTCTCGTTGCAAAGCTTGCTGAGCTCTGCGGCATGGATTATTATCTGGACGCAGGAACACAGCTATGGTTTTCCCTGATCTTCTACAAGAGAAGCAGTCATACGAAACAATAGACAAGCAGCTGCGGATGATCCGCATGGAGAGGATATACATTGGCAGTTATCGAGGAACAAATGGAAATTCCCGCAGAGCACGAAAAAAATGTCTACGGAGAATTTGATCAGAATGTCAAGAAAATAGAAAGAACGCTTGGAGTGACTCTGCTTTCCAGGGACGGTTCGCTGAAAATTATCGGCCCTGCCTCCAATGTGGCAGCCGCAAAAAAAATGCTGGCAGAGCTTATCACGCTTTCGGAACGTGGAAATGAAATTACGGAGCAGAACATCAATTACATGCTGTCGATGGCAATGGAATCCAGAGAATCCCGGGTTCTGGAGCTCGACGGGGACCTGATCTGTCACACAATCAATGGAAGAGCGGTGAAACCGAAAACCATCGGACAGAAGCAGTATGTAGATGCGATCCGCAATCATATGATCACATTCGGAATCGGACCTGCTGGAACGGGAAAAACATATCTGGCTATGGCAATGGCCATCACCGCCTTTCGAAATGACGAGGTGAGCAGAATCATTCTGACACGCCCAGCGATTGAAGCAGGTGAAAAGCTGGGTTTTCTGCCGGGCGATCTCCAGAGCAAAATTGATCCATATCTCAGGCCGCTGTATGATGCACTGTATCAGATTATGGGTGCTGAAAGCTTTCAGAAGAATATGGAAAAGGGACTGATTGAGGTTGCACCTCTTGCCTACATGAGAGGACGAACGCTTGATGATGCTTATATTATTCTGGATGAGGCGCAGAACACAACTCCCGCCCAGATGAAGATGTTTCTGACCAG
>JAJGAH010000290.1 GCA_020844525.1 Eubacterium sp. | reverse complement strand
CTTCCTGATCTCTGAATCCGTGCGTGGCGAGGGTGCCAAACTGTACGGAAAGGACATGAAGCGGTTCACAAACGAACTCCTCCCGCGCGACCTTCTTACAATCGAGATTCTGAAGCAGATGAAGAAAGACGGCACCAGCCATGTATGGGAAGATCTCCGTCCGATTCCGCATGAAGAACTGATGCGCCACTTCCCCAATATTGTGGAGCACTGTCGTGAGCAGGGTTACGATGTCACCAGAGAATGTATCCCTGTTGTACCAGCACAGCACTATTTTATGGGCGGCGTCCACGTCAATTATGAGTCACGCACCTCCATGCCAAGGCTCTACGCCATCGGTGAATGTGCCTGCAACGGTGTACATGGAAAAAACCGGCTTGCCTCAAATTCACTGCTGGAATCTCTTGTGTTCGCAAAACGGGCCGCAGTGGACATGCTCTCCTCATACCAGGCAGAAAACAGGCCTCTCCATTCCGTAGACCTTGACCGATACAGTGACGCCGAAGCTCTGGAAAAGGAATACGCTGCGCTTGTGCAGGATGAAATTGAACGTGAGGGTGGACCTTCTGCAACCCGGGTTGAATACCGGAACAAGTTTGCACATCATACAAAGAAAACAGACGCAGTCCGCTATGCCGGCTAAGGGAGGAATAAAAAATGTTTGATCCGATCACTTTAAAATTACATGCAGACCCGCTCATTATGAGTGCTCTGCAGGAGGATATCACAAGCGAAGACGTCAGCACCAACTGCGTCATGCCCGGTCCAAAGAAGGGAACCGTTGACCTGATCGCAAAGGAGGATGGCATCATCTGCGGCCTGCAGGTATTTGAACGGGTTTTCACTCTGCTGGACGACAAAACAGTAACAGAATACTACGTTCAGGATGGGGATTCCGTAACAGCCGGACAGCGCCTGGCCTGTGTCACAGGAGATATCCGCGTGCTGCTCTCCGGTGAGCGTACCGCCCTGAATTATCTGCAACGCATGAGTGGCATTGCCACCTATACCCATGAAGCGGCAGCGCTGCTGAAGGGAACTAAAACCTGGCTTCTGGACACAAGAAAGACAACCCCCAACAACCGCCTGTTTGAGAAATATGCCGTGCGTGTTGGTGGCGGGCATAATCACCGCTACAATCTGACAGATGGTGTTCTGCTGAAGGACAATCACATCGGAGCCGCAGGCAGTGTTACGAAGGCAATTCAGATGGCCCGGGCCTATGCACCCTTTGTGCGCAAGATCGAGATTGAGGTGGAGACACTGGACCAGGTCAAAGAAGCTGTCGATGCAGGCGCCGACATCATCATGCTGGACAACATGACCCATGAGGCGATGGCAGAAGCAATGCGCATCATTTCCGGCAGGGCAGAAGTCGAGGTATCTGGAAATGTCACAAAGGAAAAAATCGCTGCATTAACGGACCTCGGCGTCAATTACATCTCAAGCGGTGCCCTGACACATTCAGCGCCCATTCTTGATCTGTCCCTGAAGCATCTGCACGCACTCTAAAAGATAACGAAATATATTATGATATCGGGGGTACTGATGTATACTCCAAATCATTATGAGACAGGAGAATCACATTGACTGGAAATCAAAGAAGACAGGAAATTCTGAATTGTTTGCAGTCCAGTGTACCTCCAGTTTCGGGAGGTAAGCTGGCAAAGCGTTTTTCTGTAAGCCGTCAGGTCATCGTACAGGATATCGCCCTGCTTCGCGCTGAAGGAAATCAGATCCTTTCAGCAGCGCGGGGATACGTTCTGGCAAAGCCGGAGGCACGCAGGACCCGCGTGTTCAAGGTACACCATATGCCAGAACAGGCGGCAGATGAAATGAACCTCATTGTAGACTGCGGCGGCAGAATTGAGGATGTCTTTATCTATCACAGAGTATACGGCGTTATCAAAGCCCCGATGCATATTGCATCCCGTCTTGATGTGAAACGCTATGAGGACGAACTGTCAGGCGGAAAAAGCCTTCCTCTCTCCAACGCCACGTCCGGCTACCACTATCACACTGTCTCTGCAGAAAGCGTCCAGGTACTTGATATCATACAGAAGGAACTGGACCGGCACGGTTATCTGGCAAAGCTTCAGGATTATGAGCCGGTTGATTTCTGGAAGACATCCTGACCCGCAGCCCCTGAATCAGAGCATCTGTAAAATATCAGCTTTCTACCCGGATACATTTCTGATCCATACATTCCTGCTCTATTTTCCGGTTATCGCGAACCATTGCATGAAACAGTTCTGTCTGACCTGCAAAGAAGGGATCCTCAAGCATCTGCTCCATCCGGCTTCGGTCTCCGGCTGTCAGCGGTTTTCCGTATTCCCTGTATTTTTCGTAGGTAGGAAGATCCATCCCGAACGTTCTGATCGGAATGCCGGTTTCCTGGGACAAATGCTTCCAGATCCGGAATCCTCCACAATCGGTGTCCCCAAAATGAAAAAAAACAGCCAGCGGGCACTGTTCATGAATTTTTGTGAGAAGCTCCCGTTTGACATGATTGGCATAACCCGCCAGATAAATGACAAGCTCACGGGCTCCCAGGGTATGCAGCGCCGGATCCCACTGATGATAGCTTGTCAGATTTTCTATAGTGATAACCACATCCGGATCAGTGCCATCCTTCATGGAAAAGGACAATTTTTCCAGATCATCCTGGAAAATCCCGACACCTTCCTTCCACTCTTTAGAAATCCCATATCCCTTAAGAAAAACATAGGAGGGATTCCGGTAGATCCCGAACTCCTGCAGCACCTCATCTGTCTCAAGATCATCCGGCAGCTGGGGATATATGCTCTGCTTTGGCAACCGGGCATCTGATCCCTGAGCTATTAACTGAATTCCTGATCCGCGATCTGCCGGTTGTGGACAGGAAGTCAGTCTCTGATCTTGATTCTCCCTGCACTCAAAGCGGCGGAGAATCGATGCCGCAAGGTTCAATTCCCCCTCTGCTACCTTTGAGTCATGAAACACGCGGATAGAAAAGGCACGGAGATAACTATCCTCCCGGTTTTCAAGGATCGCTGCACACAGGCGGAGTACCCGCTCCGTATTCTCCGGGTGGTCCAGATCGGCATACTGCCTGACGGACAGTCCCCTGCTGATTCTCTCTGCGCACCACTGGGTAAAAACAGGAAGTCTGTCCGTATACTTCCCCAGCAGCTCCAGCATGTCTTTTTCTTTCTGCGCTTTTGGTTCTCTGTGCAGCAGCGCATAGACTTCCTCAGTTTTTTCCGGACAGAGTGTGACCTCCTCCAGAATATGACCGGCTTTTCTGTCCTTCCAGGACAGGGACACATACCCTTTTCGCTCCAGTTCCTCCAGCTGCTCATGCATTTCAATATAAGAGGTGGAGCTCTCATCGAAATATTCCGGGAAATTCCTTTTGGTTATTTTTATCGTGATGTGTATGGTCCGGGTATTCCTCCCATCGCTTAAAGCACTGCGCTCATAACGGTCAAGAAGCAGCTGAAGCGCCCTCTCATCATATCGCCTCATACGGACACCTCATGTGTGAAGTCATCGACATAGCTCTGTCCTCCATCCGCAAGAACCAGAAGCACCTTGTCCATCGAAGGTCCGATATACTGAATCTTCTCCGGTGGTGCTGAGATGATCAGCTGCAGGTCCGTGCTCCTCATAAAGGAGAGGACGCCCCGTATATGCTCATCATCCATATTGTTGAAGGCCTCATCCATCATAATCAGCCCGATCGAATCGCCGCCGATGCTGTTCCTGTACAGCTGCATAAAGCTTGCTGCCACAGTGATGTAAAACGGTGTCTGCGTCTCACCGCCGGATTTTTCCCTCGACACCTTGGAATAAAGCATGTAGCTCCCGTCGTCTGCCGTGATCTTGATATCATAGTCCATATACGTGCGGTAATCCGTATAATCCTCCAGGGCCCCGCTGCTGTTTTCATCATCAAGCGCCAGCTTCTCAAAAAGCTCCTCAATCACCTCTCG
>JAJGAH010000289.1 GCA_020844525.1 Eubacterium sp. | reverse complement strand
GCATTTTATTATGCATGTGTGCTGCTGGTGCTTCTCCTTCTCAATTTTCTCCTGATTCCGCAGATCAACAGTGCAAAGGTACAGGATACAACATATGGCAACTTTGTCCAGATGCTGGAGGATGGCAAGGTCAGCAAGGTAGAGGTGAATTCCTCGGATAGTGAAATCAAGTTTGAGGATTCTTCCGGCAATATGTACCGGACAGGCATGATGGATGATTACAAGCTTGTAGACCGTCTGCTTGATGCGGGGATCAAGGATTTTGAAAGCCCGATTCAGCAGCAGATGTCACCGGTTCTCAGTTCCCTGATCAGCTGGGTACTGCCGCTTGTGATTTTCTTCCTGCTTGGCAGATGGCTGATGAGTTCCATGACGAAGCGTATGGGCGGCGGCATGGGCGATGCCATGAGCTTTGGCAAGAGCAATGCCAAGATTTACATCCAGTCGGAGACCGGCATCAAGTTCAAGGATGTGGCCGGTGAGGATGAGGCAAAGGAACTGCTGCAGGAGATTGTGGATTTCCTGCACAATCCACAGAAATATACGGAAATCGGTGCCAAGATGCCGAAGGGCGCATTGCTTGTAGGCCCGCCTGGAACTGGTAAAACACTTCTGGCGAAGGCAGTTGCCGGTGAGGCAAATGTACCGTTTTTCTCTATCTCCGGATCTGAATTCGTAGAGATGTTTGTCGGCATGGGTGCGGCGAAGGTGCGTGACCTTTTCAAGCAGGCAAATGAAAAGGCACCGTGTATCGTCTTCATCGATGAGATTGATACCATCGGCAAGAAGCGTGACGGCGGCGGCTTCTCCGGAAATGATGAGCGTGAGCAGACACTGAACCAGCTGCTTGCTGAGATGGATGGATTTGATGCCCGCAAGGGTGTCATCATTCTTGCGGCGACCAACAGACCTGATTCTCTGGACCCGGCCCTGACAAGACCTGGCCGTTTTGACCGCCGTATACCGGTAGAGCTTCCGGATCTTAAGGGACGTGAGGAAATCCTGAAGCTGCACGCAAGAGATATCAAGATCTCCGACAATATTGATTTTAATGCTGTAGCCCGCACGGCTTCCGGAGCCAGCGGAGCAGAGCTTGCCAATATGATCAATGAGGCAGCGCTGCGCGCGGTGCGTGACGGCCGCAAGTTCGTCACCCAGAATGACCTGATGGAGAGCGTAGAGACGGTTATCGCCGGCTACCAGAAGAAGAACAAGGTCCTCACAACGAAGGAGAAGCTGATCGTTTCCTATCATGAGACCGGTCATGCACTTGTAGCGGCTCTGCAGTCCCACTCGGCACCGGTCACAAAGATCACGATCATTCCGAGAACCTCGGGTGCCCTGGGCTATACCCTGCAGGTTGATGAGGGCGAGCACAACCTCATGAGCAAGGAGGAGCTGCAGAACCGGATTGCGACACTGACCGGCGGAAGAGTCGCGGAGGAGCTGATCTTCCATTCTGTCACAACTGGAGCCTCTAATGATATCGAGCAGGCGACAAAGCTTGCCAGAGCCATGGTGACCAGGTTCGGAATGAGCGATGAATTCGGAATGGTTGCAATGGAGACTGTGACCAATAAGTACCTGGGCGGTGATACCTCCCTGGCATGCTCAGAGGCAACATCGGGCAAGATTGACCAGATGGTTGTGAAAATTGTGCAGGATGCTTACAATAAGGCGAAAACCCTGCTCTCAGCACATATGCCGAAGCTGCATGAGCTGGCGAAATATCTGTATGAGAAGGAGACCATTACCGGCGAAGAGTTCATGCAGATCCTTGAGAGAAAGCCGGAGCTGATTCCTGATCAAAATCAGCAGGCAGCATCCGGTCAGAGTGTAGCAGCTGATCAGAATCCGGCATCCGGTCAGAGCACAGCGGCCGATCAGAATGCGGCATCCAGCCAGAACAGTACCGCAAACCAGAATTCATCATCCAGCCAGAACAGTGTCTCAAACCAGAATTCTGCATCAGATTCCGGCACATCTTCTGCAGATCAGACACACTGATACAGCTGCGGCTGCCGGATTGTAAATGTTTTTGTATTAGTAGATATTATTTAGAGAAATGTTGTATAATGGGAACCGTAGCACCGACAAGGCAGTCGGTGTTCCGGTTCCTGTTTCTATTTTATATGGTAATGTTAAGGTCAACAGGTAAGTGTTTAAGACAATTATTTCATAATCAACAATCTTTTGACCTCAATAGCATAAGCATATAACTCAATAGCATGTGAGATGATTGCGCAGAAGCACAGCTGATGTGCTATGGAGCTGGTGAAAGCATATGGTCGGGGAGGATACCAGATGAGCATGAAGGAAAGTATGGAGAGCAGAATCTATGACCTGATGGATTGGGCAGAGATCGAGGCAGTGGTATATGCCGAGGAGGATGCCCCGAGAAAGGTTCTGGGACCGGTGGTCCTGCCTGAGGGAGTTCTGATCCGGGCTTTTTTTCCGGGTGAGGAGAATGTCAGTGTAAAGACTGCTTCCGGTGATGTCATTCCCATGGTCCAGGAGGATGAGGCCGGTTATTTTGCTGTGCTGCTTGATGGGCAGAAGATTCCGGATTATTCCTTTATCATTCTGAAGGCAGATGGCGATGTGGCTGAATACAAGGATCCCTATGCATACCCCTGTCAGATCACAGAAAAGGAGGAAATCCGCTTCCGGGAGGGAATCTGGGACAGGGCTTCTGAGAAAATGGGCGCCCATCTGATGAAGATTAACGGTACGGAGGGCGTGTATTTTGCTGTCTGGGCACCCAACGCGATGCGGGTGTCTGTCGTAGGTGATTTCAACAGATGGGACGGCAGGCGGCTTCAGATGAACCGTCTGGATTGCGGCATCTTTGAGCTTTTTGTACCCGGTATCAAGGCAGGCAGTTATTACAAGTATGAAATCAAGGCGAAAGCCGGCATGGTTTATCTGAAGGCGGATCCTTTTGCCTTCCGTGCGCAGCAGCTTCCGGAAGCTGCGTCTGTAATTACAGATCTGGGTTATACCTGGAAGGATGATGCCTGGATGCGCGGCCGAGAGCAGTATGATCCGGCAGCCTCTCCGATGTCGGTTTACGAATGCTGTATCGGCACATGGAAAAAGCTGCCCGGTGAGGATGGAGAGGAACCGGAAGGCTATCGCGCCATGGCGGCGGACCTGACCGCATACCTGAAGGAGATGGGATACACCCATGTAGAATTCATGCCGGTCATGGAATATCCTGATGATGCGACTATGGGATACATTACCAGCGGCTTTTTTGCACCAACCAGCAGATATGGCACACCAGAGGATTTCAAGTATCTGGTAGATACGCTGCATCAGAACGGGATCGGCGTGCTTCTTGACTGGGTACCTGGCTATTTTGCAAGAGGCAATGACGGACTTGCTTCCTTCGACGGGACTTGTCTTTATGAACATATGGATCCCAGAAAGGGTGTGCATCCGGTAAATCAGGCGCTGATTTTCAACTACGGGCGCAAGGAAGTGGAGAGCTTCATGAAGTCAAGTGCCATGTTCTGGATTGATGAGTATCATGCGGACGGACTCCGTATTCCGGATGTGTCCAGTATGCTTTACCTGAATTATGGCAGACGGGATGGGGCCTGGATTGCCAATATGTACGGCGGCAATGAGAATCTGGAGGATATCGCGTTTCTGAAGAACCTGAACAACGATATCAGGGTAAACGGTCATGGCGCAATCACGATTGCGGAGGAGACAACCGGCTATCCGGCAGTTACCGGGCCCACGACAGAAGACGGCCTTGGCTTTGACCTGAAATGGAATAATGGCTGTATTGATGACTATCTGAAATACATCCAGCTGGATCCCCTGTTCCGCGGCTCCCACCAGGATGATCTCACCTTCAGCATGGTCTATATGTATACAGAGAAGTTCATGCTTGCCCTCTCCCACAACATCCTGGAAAACGGCGGCTCCCTGCTGAAAATGATGCCGGGAAAGGGGGATGCGCTGAAGC
>JAJGAH010000288.1 GCA_020844525.1 Eubacterium sp. | reverse complement strand
AGGAAAGGAGGCGGTCACCCTGAATGCGGTGGCCGTTTCTTCGTCTTCAGCAGATACAACCACTGCATCCTCCGGGGATAGTCAGAAAAAGTATGGCATCTATATTGATAATGTCAACGTCACAGGTATGACACGCAGTCAGATGGAGACGGCGGTTGCTGCCAGAATGAAAGAGCTCTCTGATGATGTGATCGTTCTGTATGCCGGGGAGAATCAGGTCCGGACAACTGCAGGAGCGCTCGGACTGACATATACCAATACGGATGTCATAGACGAGGCGCTTTCCATTGGCAAAAAAGGAAATATTTTCAAGAGATTCCTTGCAGACCGTCAGCTGGAGAACGACGGGCCGATTGTTCTGGACCTGGATTTTGCTGTGTCCAGATCAGATGTGAGTACTATTCTTGCAAAAAATGTTGACGCTTTAAACTGCGATCCGCAATCCAACGGCATTGTGCTTAACGCGGACAATACGTTTACACTTACTGACGGAAAAACAGGTATTGCAGTGAATAACAAGGCTTCCGTACAGAAGATTATGGACTACATGGCAAATGACTGGCATGGAGGAGAGGGTGGTGTCACGCTGGAATACAGTACCACGGAGTATTCCGATCAATCCTCAGAGCTCGCGAAGATTACAGATCTTCTTGGAAGTGCCACGACTGCCTATCAGACAGGCAATGTGAATCATGATACCAATGTGGAGCTTGCGGCAGAGCATATCAATGGTACGGTGCTGTATCCGGGCGAGGAATTTTCGGCAGAAAAGGTCATTGGTCCGACAACGAAGGAATACGGGTTTCTGCCAGGTGACACCTATGAAAACGGGCAGGTGGTAGAAACATACGGCGGAGGCGTCTGCCAGGCCACCACAACGTTGTATGATGCTGTACTTGAGGCAGAACTTGAGGTGACAGAACGGCATAATCATTCCTATCTTGTCTCTTATGTTGATCCTGGTCTTGACGCATCAATCTCAGAGGGCCTGATGGATTTCTGTTTCAAGAACAGTACTTCTGCTCCAATTTACATTCAGGCAGTGACAAAGGATGGATATCTGACATTTCACATCTATGGTCAGGAGACCAGGGACAGCAGCCGTACGATCCAGTTTGAGAGCAAAACCATCAGCACTACCGATGTGGAGACCGAATATGAGATGGATGATACTCAGCCTTATGGAAGCATCACGGTTTCCGGTGGTGTACAGGGTGTAGAGGCTGAGCTGTATAAGGAGATCTATATTGACGGTCAGTTCGATTCTGAAGAGCTGGTCAACAAGAGCAGCTATTCCATGATGCCGCTCACCTATACGATCGGTACGAAAGACGCAGACAGTGAAACCTTGCAGGCAATTCAGCAGGCAATAGAAACAGGAGATCTGGCTACGATTCAGTCTGCTGTCGGTAATGGGTCCGTTGTGGAGACAGAGGTTGTTGAAAACTAAGAAACTATATCGGCGTATACATTTTTCGGAGTGCAAGTCTTCCAGAGTATAAATATATTTTCCAAAGTGCAAGTCTTCCGGAATATAAATCTGAAGCAAGCAGAGCAAAAAAATGGAATAGATATAAGAAAGACAGAATAGCAGGACAGGCAGGATATAAAGAAACATGCGAACAGGTAAAATTTCAGAAGCAGTCTTAAAACGATCGGTATAAAAACTGATAGAGAACAGACATTCGGAAAATATGGCAGGGCCGGAGGTTGGAAGAGATGCAGCGCTGATACGCTCTGGCTCTTCAGATGCAGACTTTATGATGGCGGCTTCTGTCTCTCCGGATATAGCGGCTTCTTTGCAAGAACGCGTGATTCTGACTGTTCAGACGGCAGTCAACAATCTTGCCGCGGAAGGGGCGGTGCCTCTTGGCACAGAGCTGCAGATCCTGTTGCCGGAGGATGCGGATGAGCAGGATCTGAAGACCATCATGCGCACTGCAGAGGATACCGCGGCAAAGCTTGCGATGCACATACTCGGAGGGCATACAGCGGTGTGCCCTTCTGTTCACCGCAGCATGGTCGCCGTAACTGCGATTGGAAAACGCTTCACAGATGCTGATGTTTCCAGAATCCCCCTCACAGAACAAGGGCTGTCCGGCAAAACTTCAGATAAACACAGTATAGTTTCCGGCAGTTCCCTGGATACGAGGCAGATCAGCTATGCGGATAAGGAAATTGTGGTTACAAAATCCGTAGGGATGGCTGCAGTCATGCTTCTGGCCGGTGAAAAAGGAAAGGAGCTCTCAGAACGGTTCACACAGGATATTGCAGGGGCTCCTCTTCATTTTCTGGATGAGCTTTCTGTTCTTCCGGAGGCAAAAATTACAAGCCGCGACAGCGGTACCCTCCTGATGCATGATCTGTCGGAGGGGGGCGTTTTCGGCGCATTATGGGAAATGGCGGAGAGAGCCGGCACAGGTCTGGATATACAGGTGCGGCAGATTCCGATCAGACAGGAAACTGTGGAAATCAGTGAGGTCTTTGATCTCAATCCGTATCAGAGCCTTTCCCAGGGTTCGCTGATGATCCTGACTGAAAGCGGAGAGGGGCTTGTACAGAAGCTTATGGAAGCCGGCATACCGGCAGCTGTGATCGGACGGACAACATCTGAGAAGGCCAGAATTCTCCGCAACAGAGATGAGGTCCGATACCTGGACAAGCCCCAGCAGGATGGGATCTATTCCGTTCTTTGAGACGGCCGGGTGTCAGCGGATTCAGTCGGGCTTTTCCTGTTCAGATGCCTGTGCAACCGTAGTAATACTGCCGATATTTTCCGGTGCCAGCTCCAGGGAAAAGATAAATTCTGTACCAACTCCTTCTGTACTGACAACCGTGATCGTCTGCTGGTGCTGATTGATGATTTCCTTCACAATGGAAAGCCCGAGACCATTTCCCTTTCTTTCCCTCCCTCTTGAAGCATCGCTTTTATAAAATCTGTCCCAGATTTTATTCAGAGAAGATCTGGGTATACCGCATCCATGGTCCCTTACCGTACAGAATACCTTGTCGTGCCGGATATCACTCTCCAGCGCAATGACAGATCCGTCCCGGCTGAACTTAATTGCATTATCAATCAGATTATAGAGAACCTGCTGGATTTTTTCCCGGTCTGCTACGACGTGCAGGGATTCACCGGTCAGCGTAAGCTGAAAGGAAATCTGTCTTGGTGTACAGATTCCTTCAAAGGAGGCGGCGGTATTCCGGATTTCCTCGTTGATGTCAAAGATGGAAAAATGCAGCAGATTTTTCTTCTGGTCCATGCTGTTCAGTGTCAGAATACCGTTGGTCAGCTTGGTCAGCCGGTCCGTCTCATTCAGAACAATCTTAAGGTATCGTTCCTGCATCTCCGGTGGAATGGTTCCATCCAGGATTGCTTCTACAAATCCCTTGATAGAAGTGAGAGGGGAGCGGAAATCATGGGATACATTGGCAATAAACTGCTTCTCATATTCATCGCTTTTGCTGATTTCATCAGACATCAGATTCAGGGATGCCGCGAGGTGGCCCATCTCATCCTGTGCGTTCACCTTGATATTGTACTTCATATCTCCTTTGGCAAATTTCTCTGTTCCGATCGTGATTTTTTTCAGCGGGCGGAGCACGGTGAAGTACAAAAGAATGAAAACAGTCAGAAACATGCAATAGACCAGGATCATCAGAAAATGTATACCTGCAAGAAAACTTTCCCGGAGACTGATGATCTTCTGCATGTCCATATGAATTGCCACATAACCGCGGATATTCAGGTTGGAGGTGATCGGGATCATAACGCTTAAGTGGTCCGTGGAAAAATAGCCAAAAAAGCGTCCAATACTGTAATAGTCAGAACCGAGCGCAACCGGGTCAAAATCCTGAAGCGTCTCCGGTACATAATCGGACCAGGGTTCGCTGGTGTTCAGGTAGATGCTTCCCTTTGTGCTGACCAGCCAGATTTGGCAGTCCTGATAGAGTGCAAGTCTCTTCAGGCTGTTGTACAGGTCTCCCGTTTTTGCAGTATCTGCAGTGCCGGAATCTG
>JAJGAH010000287.1 GCA_020844525.1 Eubacterium sp. | reverse complement strand
CCCGAGAGATCCTCCTGGTCTCCCAGACCTACTCTTGCCACTTGTACATCAATGCCTCTCCACTCCAAGCGTTTCTGCAGGCAGCAGATGTTTCCACGGTCGCCGTATAGATTCAGCACCTCCGGATAGAGGTGGCAGATTTTCAATTCACTCATGATATATCCTCCCTGTCAGCCTTTCCAGAATGCCTGTTTGCCTGTGATTGTGCCAAGAGCTGCCCGCAGGGACAGCATGGACGTGTAGTTTGGAAGTATGAATACCGGCAGGCTGCTCTGTTTCAGCTTCTCAATCAGTGCGGAATTGTCTGGCATTTCTTCGATCGTCTTCTCCGAAGCACCTGCGTACTTGAGGCGCAGCTGCATGTCATCCGCGCGGTCACCGACTACAAACGCGTGCTTCATATGGGGATCCCTGCATACCTTTTCAAAATCAGCGTCCCAGATCCATGAAATATCGTGTCCGTCTGCCGTGCGGTCGTTCAGACAGAATACTGCCTGGTAATCTTCATTCAGACCTGACAGATAGGATAGTGCCTGGTTGCAGCCTGCGGGATTTTTTACCAGAATCATCTGCAGCGGAACTTCCCCGAGCCGGAAGGTTTCCATGCGTCCGAAGCTGCTGTGCACATCGGCGAGGGACGAAATCACCTCATTGCGGTCGAAGCCGGCAGCCTGGTACGCTGCAATGGCTGCCACACCGTTGTAGATATTGTAGACAGCCGGAAGTCCGATGGAGACTTCCTGGTCAGTTTCCGCCGTATTGCCTGCGGTTAAATTCTGGGATGTCGGAGCTGTTGTCTGTCCTGCCACCGATGTTTGATTTGCATCGATATTTTTGCCGATATCAGAGCCGTTGTCATTCCAGGATACTTTTTCGTCCACCCCAAATTTAATGCGGACGGTGCTTCCCGAAGACGATACCCGCTCGATCTCTGTTACGGCAACAGCGGGATGGATTCTTCTATAGCCGCATTTCGGGCAGCGGAAGCCTCCGAGATGTGCATAGGTATGGTAGTCATAGACGTATTCCGTACCGCATCGGATGCAGTACCGGGCATCTGAGATTTCCAGATTTTCCTGTTCGCCGACCGGGCAGTCTATTCCGAAGTAGGTGACAGGATTCGGTACGCCAAGTGCGAGTGAAGCTGTGAGGGAATCGTCTGCATTCAGGCAGAGTATCGCATCCGGAACCAGCCTGATGCCTTTTCGGATTTCCTCCAGTGTGTGCATGACCTCTCCGTACCGGTCCAACTGGTCGCGGAACAGGTTCGTTACCACTATGACCTTGGGATGGATTTTCGGGACTACCTGTTTCAGGGCGCCCTCATCGCACTCTATGACTGCATAGTGTTTCTTGGGCTTTCCTGTTGCTGTGGCATTGGAAGTGAACTCAGCGGTCACACCCGGGAGCAGGTTTGCTCCGGATTTGTTTGCCAGTACGTCTCTTCCGGAACCAGAAAGAGCATGTTCAATCATATTTGATGTCGTGGTCTTTCCGTTTGTTCCGGTCACCACGATGATCTCCATGCCGCGGGAAACGGTCTCCAGAATATTTTGATCCATCTTCATGGCCAGTCTTCCGGGAGTTGTTGTACCGCCCCGGTGTAACAGACGCAGAGCAGTTCTTGACGCTTTGCAGGCACCGACCGCAAGCATGGTTTTTACCATATTTGACATATGAATTCTTCCTTAAATTATGTTTATTTTTCCTATTAAGAGTGAAAACGATTTTACAATAGCACATGGACATGCTATATTCAAGGCAGAGCTTCCGTGTCTGTGCAAGGTTTGCGGCGCGGACAGTCGTACCAGCGCTGCTGATCATAAAGCATTCGGAAATCAGGACGCGCAAGGCAGCGGCGAGGATACAACGCGCAAGGCAGCGGCGAGGACAGACTTTCAAATTCGTCACAAAATTACTACAATAATATGTTAAGATATTTCCAAAATGTCAGACTGCCCGGGACGGCCGTGCTGTCACAAGTCAGCCTGACGAATTCATAATTCATAATAATGGAGAGTTTAAATGGAAATCGAAAGAAAGTGGATGGTTCAGGGGTGGCCGGAGCAGGATTTTCCCATTTTGATAGAGCATCATATGCGGCAGGGATATGTGTCTGTCGTTCCGACGGTCCGCATTCGTGAGGAGGCCGCGGCTGATGGCACAACGGCATTTATTCTTTGTTTTAAATCAGCAGGCGGTCTGGCAAGAAAAGAAATCGAAATGCCAGTTGAGGAGAGCATTTTTCATCAGCTGGAGGACCTGATTGGTCTCCCGCTGATTCCAAAGGTCAGACGGACGTATCTCCTTCCGGATGGCAGCCACCTGGAGGTCAACCATGTGGATGAGGGGCAGCCCACCGAATTCTGGTACGCAGAGGTTGAATACCCTACTGTAGAAGCAGCTCATAACTGGAGTCCCGCAGATGTCGGACTGGCTGAATATCTGAATGATGAGGTGACCGGAAAACCCGGGCAGAGCATGGGGGCTTACTGGGTGCAGACGAGAAAACCAGGCAAGATTGATCCTGATGCCGCGTCAACGGATGATACCGGAAACACAAACAATGGCGGAGACACATCCGCAGAAACGCTGGCTGTTTCAAGTGCTGCTGGCACAGGACCTTCTGTAAATACGCCAGTAAACGGTAAACTGGCGAATATTCCAACAGCTGCTGCAACTGGCACAGGCATTGACAGCACAAACCAGCTGGCATTTGCAACTGAAGCTGCCGCTGATGCAGCAGACACCGGTAATGACAGCACAAACCAGCTGGCAGCTGCAGCTGATGCAGCAGACACGTCTGCCTCGATTTACGGCAAGTACAGGGATACGCTTCCGCTGGTCATGAATGAAATCGTGCGCAGAATTTCTGTTCACAATGCACAGGTCCGCGAAAAGACAGGGGATGGTATTTATGAGCATCTGGAGTCCCGTGTCAAAGGCGAACAGAGCATGCGTGAAAAATGCGACCGGAAGGGACTGCCTCAGACACCGGAATCCGCTCTTGCTGATATTACCGATTCCATCGGCCTGCGGATCGTGACCCGCTTTGTCGACGATATCTATTCTATTGTCAATTATCTGAAGTCCTTCCCGGATCTGCGGATTGTAAAGGAGAAGGATTATATCAGACACGCTAAGCCGAACGGATACAGAAGCTATCATCTCATTCTGGAGGTTACTGTCCCCTATGAGGATATTCACGGAAATAATCCGGGACAATACTATGTGGAAATTCAGCTGCGGACCATCGCGATGGACATGTGGGCAAGTCTGGAGCATCAGCTGAAATATAAGCACAATATCGCGAATGAGAAAATCATCACATCCGAGCTGAAGCGTTCTGCCGATGAGCTCGCTTCCTGCGATATTTCAATGCAGACCATACGAACGCTGATTCGAGAGGGGAACCGTGAAGCGGCGCAGTGTGACAGCAGTAAAGCACAATAACATTACGAAGCAATACCAGTGTTTTGATAACTGAACCATGACAGCGTAACATCGGTATTTTGATGGCAGAACAATGACAGCTTTACACCTGTATTTTGACGGCAATGTCATTACAATAATAATATTTTCATTGATGATATTGTATTGATTTTTAATTTTATAATGAAGGGATTTTTTATGAAAATATTACTTGCTGAAGATGAAGAGGACATGTCCAGGGCGCTTGTGGCGATCCTGACACATTCCGGATATGAAACTGATGCTGTTTTTGACGGGGAGGCGGCTGTGGAAAAAGCACTGCAGAATCCTTATGACTGTATGATTTTCGACATCATGATGCCGAAGCTGGATGGGATTGAGGCCTTGAAGCAGATTCGCAGTCATGGAAATGTCTCACCAGTGATTATGCTCACCGCAAAATCAGAAATCGACGACCGTATTACAGGTCTGGATGCCGGCGCGGACGATTATCTGACAAAGCCTTTTGCCATGGGAGAACTGCTTGCAAGAATCCGCTCCCTGACCCGCCGCAATGAATCTTACACCCCGAAACAGCTCCAGATCGGCTCTGTCAGTCTGA
>JAJGAH010000286.1 GCA_020844525.1 Eubacterium sp. | reverse complement strand
AAAAAGGAGCCGCTCCAGCATGCGGCTCCTTTTTATTTAGGAAGGAGAATCGGTATGCATTACCTCGCGGATCTGCATACCACATATGAAAAAGAAACAATGTCAGTTGGTATCTTGCTTTGCTTCTATGTTTTGAAGTATAGGCTTCAATTGTGATAAGACCTTGTTCCTGCCGTTAATAATTTGAAAATAAAATATGAACAAAGTTCACATTTCCACCCTTACAACTGCATCGCTCTTCCATCTTTATATCTGGACCGTCCTGCGATACCAGAAGAGGTACTGCTGCATGATCCCATTGTAGGGGCGGTAGAGCGAAAAGGGAAAGCCATCCGGATATTGTTCCTGCAGCAGTCTGAGCACCCATACATCCTCGGGGAAGGAATCCAGTCGATGGAATCCAAAGAGCATCTCGCAGTTTGCCACCTTGACTCCGACGCCATAGAGCTTCATCAGTTCATCCCGCAGATCCTTGTCCGGAAGCTTTGCCATCCGATCAAAGTCGATTTCTCCATCTGCCGCTGCTCTGGCCACCCTCTGAATATACTTTACCCGGTAACCCAGGCCGCATCCGAGCAGCTGCGCCTCGGGCAGTGACGCCAGCCGGTCCGGCCCTGGAAAAGCCCAGTTGTCCTCATCAATCTTATTTCCTGACAGTTTGCAGAGCTTCTCTACTGAAAGCCTGATTGCAGGGATATTCTTTCTCTGTGAAATGATAAATGTAATCAGCATTTCCCAGGGATTCTGATTCAGAATACGTATACCACGGCCGCATGCAGCCGCCTTGTACAGATAGGGATCCCTCTCAGGGTCGATCTTGGCCCGAATCGCTGCGTACTGCAGGTCCAGGTCAAAATAATGTTTCCAGAACTGTTCATACACATCCTCGGAACAATTCAGTTCAAATTGCTGTCCATCCCCGATCTTTCCGATCTCAAGAACGTGACCTCCGGCAACAATGCGGTATCCTCCTTCTGTCCTGGTCCATCGGAAGCACTGCCCGCTGTCCGCAATTTTTTTCAAATCAAAGTCATCTGTGATTTCTACCTGCATCGATCACTCCTGCCCAGACAAACTTTTCCAAACCACCGTTCTGGATTCATACAAACTCTCTGCAGGACTTCACAATACCTGCAGGATGCTCCTTACCCCTTGACTCTTCCACCCTGGTAGGCAGCATTCAGCTCCCGGATTTCCTTTTCTCCATCAATGTAGGGACGGTAGTAGGCATCCACATCACCTCCGCCAAGGTTATCACAGCCATTGCAGAACTCGCAGGTATGTCCGCATGCCGACAAAGCCTGATTCACAATCCGGATTCGTTCTTCTCTCGTTGTATCTTTAATCAAAATAGATTTCATTTCTGTACCCCTCCTTTTCTGAATTTCTTAATACGTCTTGCCTGCTCAGATTATGTCTTGCCTGCTATGATTATATCTTACCTGCTATGATTTCGCCTTACCTGCTCAGAATACTTTTTACCTGCCGTTATTTTACCACCGGCAGGGTGTTTTGTCAGCGCCGGCATCTGCTCAGTAAAAAAACCGATAAACGCCGAAAAAATTCGATAAAAAAATTATAAAAAAGGGCTTGCATTTTCCCGCCAGATGGGTATAATAGTCATTGTTGCTACGGAAGAGCAACAAAGCAACACATAGAAATTTCATAAAATGCGCCATTAGCTCAGTTGGTAGAGCAGTAGACTCTTAATCTATTTGTCCAGGGTTCGAGTCCCTGATGGCGCACGAACGAAGCGCTGTTTTTGATATCGAAAGGATATCGGGGACGGCGCTTCCTTTTTCTGCTCTGTTCCCCAGTGCACGTCTGCAGTCAGCAGAACGATGCACAGGACAGAGCAAACTATTTACATACATAGATAACTATTTACATCTTGTTTTTGGTAATCTTGCGGATGGCATCCGGCGATCCGATCACGAACAGATGCATGTCCTTCGTAAACAGAAAGTCCGGATTCAGAATCTGTTCTACATCCCCACCGCCCTGCTGAAACGCCAGGATTTCAATGGCATATACCGAACGCACCTTCAGGTCCAGGATACTATGTCCGACCCAGGAGGACGGTGTGGCGATTTCATAGATGCCAAGGTTTGTGCTCAGCTCGTTATAATCAAAGACATTTCGTGCCCCAAACCGGATCGCCAGCTTTTCTGCCTCATCTCTCTCTGTATAGACCACATAATCCGCCCCGTTATGGAGAAGAAGCTTGCGGTACATATCTCTTGCTGCTCTGGCAATGATATATTTCGCTCCCGCTTCATGAAGCAGATAAGTGACAATCAGTGCCGCCTGAAAATTTTCTTCAATAGTAACCACGCACAGATCAAAATCATTGATGCCAAGTGATTCAATCACCTGAGGATTTGTTGCGTCTGCAATCTGAAGGTTCGGGATTTTTCCAACCATTTCATTGGCCGTGTCCTCGTTGACCTCCACTGCCAACACATCATTTCCAAGATCCTGCATTCTCAGCGCCATGTGTCTTCCAAAACGGCCAAGCCCTATGATCAGTACATTCTTCATCTCTCTTCTCCTTGCCCAGGCAGCTTTTCAGCTGCCGTGTCCTGTTTCATATCAGCTTCTATTTATATTAAACGAATACTACTTACATCAAACAAATACCACTTACACCAACATTCTGTCTTCTGTCCCTCAACCGACCGAAACCTCCTCGTCCGGAAATCTGGAGGCTGTATTTTTATCCTTTCTCGTCATAGCTGTAAGCACGGTGACAGTTCCGCTCCGCCCGAAAATCATCAGTCCACAGAGCAGCAGCTTGGAGAGCATTCCCAGCTTTGACGTGATGCCAAGGGTGGATCCCACGGTCGCCACCGCGGATACACTCTCAAAGAACGCCGTCTGAAAGTCGATGCCGTTCTCCACCGACGAGATTACCATTGCCACAGCAATTGCGCTGAAAGCATACAAAATCGCAACGGTTGCGGCTGTATTGATTACTTCCGGCTCGATCGAACGATGGAAGGCCTCTACCCGTTTTCTGTGTTTCGCGGTTGTGCGCACACTCAGAAACAGTACCGCCACTGTCGTCGTCTTCATACCGCCTGCCGTAGATCCGGGCGAGCCCCCGCACAGCATCAGAAGAATCATCAGAAACTGAGAAGCCGTTGACATCCGTCCCAGATTCATGGTACAGAATCCCGCTGTCCGGCTGGTGACAGACTGAAAAAGACTGCCCGCAATCTTCCCGCTGACAGACAGGGACTCAAAATCCGCGTTTCCAATCTCTAGCAGGTATATGCAAAGAGCCCCGCCAAAGGTCATGATGCAGGAAGTTACTATCACAATCTTACTGTGCAGAGACAGATTTCTGAAATGAAACCTGTGCGCAATCAGATCCTTCCACACCAGAAATCCCAGGCCACCTATGGTAATCAGGGCCATGATAATAACCACCACATACCAGTTATTCTCAAGGAGAATCAGGGACGAACCTGGTGCATACCTTCCCATCAGATCAAATCCAGCATTACAGAATGCCGAAACAGAGTGGAAGACGCTTGTCCAGATCCCGTTCCAGAAGCCCTGTCTGGGGACAAAATAAAAGGACAGCAGAAGCGCACCGATGCCTTCCACAATCGCGGTTCCCTTCACGACAAACCGGGTCATCCGCACAATGCCGCCTACAACAGGCGCCGCGATGGAATCCTGCTGCAGACGTCTGGAGTGAAGGCCGATTCTCTGCTTCGCCGCCATCATCAGCACAATGGCAAAGGTCATAAAGCCGACGCCGCCGATCTCCATGAGTATCACCAGTACCAGCTGTCCGAAAAACGTCCAGGTCTGAAAGGTATCAAACCGGATCAGCCCGGTCACACAGGTAGCTGACGTCGCCGTAAAAAAGCAGTCAGAAAAAGGGATCCGGACACCTCCTCTGGAGGAAACCGGGAGCCAGAGCAGAAAGGCACCCGCCAGGATGACAAGAATAAAACCCGCGGGTATGATTGATATGCTACCCCCAAGTAGGACATTGAAATATAAAACCTACTTGGGGGTATT
>JAJGAH010000285.1 GCA_020844525.1 Eubacterium sp. | reverse complement strand
ATTTGCAGACATGCTAGAAGTACTTGGTGATGAGATTTTGCGTTGTTCAGAAAAAGTCAACTGTCTGAGCTGCAGAATGCAGCGAGTTTTGACTTTTTCTGAACGTCTTTAGCAAAATTGAAGAACCTTAGAACTTCTTGCTTGTCGAAACCGTGAGAATTTCAAGACAATTTTATAAAAGTTTACTTTTTGACCCCGGACAAGGAGGGTTAAAAATGATAGCACTTGGATGCGATCACGGCGGTTATTCTCTGATGCAGGTGGTGAAGGCTCATCTGGATGCACAGCATATCGCCTATCAGGATTTCGGCTGCTTCAGCGAGAAATCTGTGGATTATCCGGATTATGCACATAAGGTAGGGCATGCCATACAGGACGGAACCTGTGACAAAGGTATTCTGATCTGCGGCACGGGTATCGGTGTTTCCATTACAGCGAATAAGATGAAAGGGATCCGGTGCGCGCTTTGCACAAACGAGTATATGGCAAGGCTTACCCGGGAGCATAACGATGCAAATGTTCTCGCCATGGGCGGCAGAGTCACCGGCCCCGGGGTCGCGGAGGGAATTGTCGATGCATTTCTGATGACACCATTTTCCCAGGGGGAGCGGCATATCCGGAGAATACGGAAAATGGAAGAAGACGAATGACAGATGCCTTTCTGAAGAACTTTCAGGAGTATTACTTGTCTTGCGAAAAATGTGGCAAGGTAAATTTTAAAAGGGAGAGGGAAAAAATGGGCAAAGTAATCATTATGGATCATCCGCTGATCAAGCACAAAATCGGAATTATTCGGGAGGAGAGTACGGGCACCAAGGAGTTTCGCGAGATCATCTCTGAAATAGCTATGCTGGAATGCTATGAATCTACACGTGGTGTAGCGCTTGAGGATGTAGAGATTCAGACTCCGATTGCAAAAACGACGGTGCAGAGACTTGCCGGCAAAAAGCTGGCGATTGTGCCGATTCTTCGTGCGGGACTCGGCATGGTTTCCGGAATTCAGACGCTGATTCCAGCTGCAAAGGTTGGACATATCGGTATGTACAGAGATCCGGAGACTCTTCAGCCGGTTGAATATTATTGTAAGCTTCCATCTGATATTGAGGAGAGAGAGGTATTTGTTGTGGACCCGATGCTGGCGACCGGAGGATCCGCCTGCGATGCGATCCGCCAGCTGAAGAAGCATGGATGCCAGAACATTCATTTCTTATGTATTATTGCCGCACCGCAGGGACTGGAACGGCTGCAGAAGGAGCATCCGGATGTTTCGATCGTCGTAGGGGCACTGGATGACCATCTGAATGAGAAGGGCTATATTGTTCCAGGACTTGGTGACGCTGGTGACCGTATTTTTGGAACGAAATAACCGGGTTCTTTATCTTTACTGATTTGAGGATACACTGATTTGAGGATGTGCTGGTCAATGTGCGGAACCGGTAAGACAAGCATTGTGCGGAAGAAGAGAAAAGATCATGTCAGATAAGCGAGAAGATTATATTTCCTGGGATGAATATTTTATGGCTGTGGCGAAGCTGGCCGGCATGCGGTCCAAGGATCCCAATTCCCAGGTGGGATGCTGTATTGTGAGCCAGGACAACAAGATTCTGTCTATCGGGTATAACGGGTTTCCGAGGGGATGCTCAGATGATGTATTTCCCTGGTCAAGGACAAACGAGGATCCTTTGAAGACCAAATATGTTTATGTAACGCACAGTGAATTAAACGCGATTCTGAATTACCGCGGAGGAAGTCTGGAAGGCGCAAAGCTCTATGTTTCTCTTTTTCCGTGCAATGAATGCGCAAAGGCAATCATCCAGGCCGGGATCCGGACGGTTATTTATGACGATGACAAATATGATAAGACACCGTCTGTCATAGCATCCAAGATGATGTTTCGCGCGGCAGGTGTGACATTTGAAAAATATCATCAGACGGGAAGGCTGCTTACGATTCAGGTGTGAATGACACAGTTTGACCTGGATTGCACGTATCTTCGTGCGCACACATCATACATGTCTGCAGCTGTTTCAAATTTCAAGACAATTTTACAAGCACTGATACATTAATTATATATTGCACAGGTATACTTATTGACATAGATCTAGTGGTATCGTTTGTCAGGTATTTGGAGGAAAAATTATGGTTCGAAAGGAATATGTGACTTATGTAGATGGACTGGCCGGAGGAAAGGGCCGCGCCAAGGTTTCTCATGTTGTCTCAGAGGAAGAGCTGATGGGACATGGACGCATGTATGCAAAGGTTACGCTGCCTCCCGGGGCAAGTGTGGGCTGGCATCAGCATGTACATGATACCGAGCCGTACTATATCCTGAAGGGGAAGGGCATCTTTACTGACAATGATCACACAGTCTATCATGTGTCGGCGGGGGATGTCTGCGTCATCCAGGTTGGGCAGTATCACAGTATGGAGAATAATTCAGATGAGGATCTGGAATTCATGGCTTTAATTTATAATGAAGCCGGATACCTCAGTGACAGAAAGTAAAAAAATGATTTGATCTGGACGGGTTTCCTTATCAGGGCAGGGAAATCTGTTATTTCGCAGGATCGTGTACACAAGCAGCAGGCTGAGACGACAGGAAATGGTCACAGCCTGCTTTGTTAATGTATAAGCATTCCTGGAAATCCCGGACAAAACAGGGTATTAGAGTTGACAAAGAAAATATTGCGTGCTATCTTATGAGACATAGATGTTAGCACTCTGATTATAAGAGTGCTAACAGGGCAATCCGGAATCCTGATCGTATTTTAAGGGTGCCGGAAGAAAGGGGCAAGGGTCATGGGCGAAGATCTGGACGACAGAAAAAAAACAATACTTAAGGCAATCATCCAGACTTATCTGGAAACAGGCGAGCCGGTTGGTTCGCGAACTATTTCCAAATATACAGAGTTGAATCTGAGCTCGGCAACCATCCGTAATGAGATGTCAGATCTGGAGGAGATGGGATATATCATCCAGCCGCATACCTCGTCAGGGCGGATTCCTTCTGATAAGGGTTATCGTCTTTACGTCAATGAGCTGATCCAGAAGAATAATCAGGACACGGATGTGCAGACATTGATGATTCAGAAGACGGACCGGATGGAGAAGGTTTTGAAACAGGTTGTAGATGTGCTGGCACACAATACCAATTATGCAACCATGATTGCAGGACCTTCCTATCACCAGAACAGTCTGAAGTTTATTCAGCTGTCCAAGGTGAATGACAAGCAGCTGCTGGCAGTCGTTGTTGCGCAGGGCAATCTGGTGAAAAACCAGGTAATTGATCTGCGGGAGGCGATTGATGACAATGAGATTCTGAAGCTGAATCTTCTTTTAAATAATGAACTCAATGGCAAGACGATCGGTGAGATCAATCTGGATACAATCACCCGGATGAAGCAGCAGGCAGGAATTCACAGTGAAGTCATCAGCAGTGTAATTGATGCGGTTGCGGAGACGATTCAGCCTGGTGAGGATGACATGCCGATCTATCTCAGCGGCGCAACCAATATTTTTGATTATCCCGAGCTGTCGGATTCCAAGAAGGCTAAGGAATTAATGACGGCGTTCAGTGATAAGAAGGAGCTTGCGGAGATGATTCGTGAGACTGCTCCTGGTGAGGAGTCCTCCAATGGCATTACCGCTTATATTGGAAATGAATCCCCGATCCAGGGCATGAAGGATTGCTCTGTTGTGACGGCAAATTATAATCTTGGCAATGGAATGAAGGGGACGGTCGCCATCGTAGGCCCAAGACGAATGGACTATAAGAAGGTGGTCGACAATCTGAAGCAGCTGAAGGCACAGATGAATGCCCTGTTCGGCAACGGTGACGCGAAGCTTGAGGATTCCAGAGCAAATGCCGTAGAGAATGGTGAGTCCGGGCACGATGCATCCCGGGACGGGGAACATACATCATAGAAGCCGATATATGATAGAAGATATATCACAGAATGAGAGAAATAAAGAGAAAGGCGGGGACAGACGTGGCAGCGGAAAAAAAAGAAACACAGGAAACTGAAACAGTGAGACCTGATGCGGA
>JAJGAH010000284.1 GCA_020844525.1 Eubacterium sp. | reverse complement strand
TGCAACACCGGGCACATTGTCTGTTCCGGAACGCATACCGTTCTGCTGTCCGCCCCCGTAGATCAACGGACTGATCCTGACGCGCCGGTCTACATAAAGAAAACCGGAGCCCTTGGGGCCGTGAATCTTATGGCCACTGACGGAAAGCATATCGATCTTCATCCTTTTTGGAAAAATCGGTAATTTTCCAAAAGCCTGAATGGCATCCACATGAAACCAGATATCCGGCTGTCTGCTGCGCAGCATTTCTCCGATTTCCGCGACCGGTTCTATGGATCCGATCTCGTTATTTACCATCATGACAGATACCAGTATGGTATCATCTGTCAGTGCGTTCTCCAGATCATGTATGTCCAGAACACCATCCCTGCCAACGGGCAGCCTGACAATTTCATATCCCATATCTTCCAGTGCTGATGCCGGTGCAGACACTGCTGAATGCTCAATCGCTGTGGTTATGATCCGCTTTCCTCTGCGCCTGGATGCTCTGGCAGTTCCGAACAGCGCCCAGTTATTAGATTCTGTCCCGCCGGAGGTAAAATAAATCTCACCCGGCTGCACCTTCAAAATGCCTGACAGGATCTCAGCCGACCTGCGGATATATTTCTCCGCATCGACGCCCTTCTGATGCATGGAAGAAGGATTCCCGTAATCCGTGAGCATGGTTTTCTGAACTACATCAGCAACTTCGTTATAGCAGCGGGTGGTTGCGGAATTATCAAGGTATGCTTCCATTTGTTGATTTCTTTCTTTATTAATCTCTTTATAATAAATCTCTTTATGAATCTCTCTCCAGCAGATACATGAGAATGGAAAGAACGGTCATGCCCGCCGTCTCTGTCCTCAGAATTCTCTGTCCCAGTGTAATCGGCTGAAAACCGGCAGTTCTGGCTGCCGTCACTTCCTGTGCATCAAAGCCGCCTTCCGGGCCGATCAGGACACCCACCGACTGTCCAGGACGGATTCCTGAGAGAATCTTCCTGGTGCCAGCCATCCCGCTTTCCAGCTCATAGGGAATCAGGCGCACATCGAGAGACTCTGCGTATGATAATGCTTCCACGAACGTCAGGACTTTGTGAACTGCAGGGATGATCATTCTCTTTGACTGCTTGGCCGCGCTCTCCGCGATTTTGTTCCAGCGTATGACCTTCTGGTCCGCCTTCCGTGCATCCAGTTTCATGACACACCTTCGGGAAGAAACAGGAATGATTTCATATGCGCCAAGTTCAACCGCCTTCTGAATAACGGTTTCCATTTTATCACCTTTTGGCAGGCATTGGAACAGATAAATGCGGGAGGGAAGCTCCTTCCCAGGTTTCTGGGCGTCTATGATACGGCATGTTACTTCGTCCTCACCCACTGATATGATCTCGCAGGTATATTCCCATTCATCACCGCAGGAAATCAGAACTTTCTCTCCGGGATGCATCCTGAGTACATTCCGGATATGATTTACATCTTCCCCATCCAGATGGACCAGCCCATCTGCAATCCGGGAGCGATCCGCAAAAAAACTGTACATAATGGCCTGTCTTTCCTCCGGTACCATGAATCAATAATGGAAATGCATTATTCCGGCTTTCTCGCCGTGACGGACACCCACTCTCCCTGCTGTGTCTGTTCCAGAATCTCCAGCCCTGCATCCCTGCAGGCATCCAGAACCTTCCATGCCTGGTCCTCCAGAATACCTGAGGTAATATAGATACCGCCCTTTTTCATGGCAGGAACAACAGCCGGTGTCATAGGCACCAGAATATCCGCAAGGATGTTTGCCGTTACAATGTCATATTTTTCGTATCCCGCCCTGTCCTGAACAGCTTTATCGCCGATCATATTTCCGATCATCAGGTCAAAGGCCTTATCCGGGATGTCATTTGCTTTCTTGTTATCCTTTACAGCCGGGACTGCACAGGGATCCAGATCGGTGCCCAGGACATGCCCCGCACCCAGCTTCACAGCAACAATCGCAAGGATACCGCTTCCTGTTCCTACATCCAGAATTTCCTTACCTGGTCTGACATATTTGCGAAGCTGCCGGATGCACAGCTGGGTCGTCTCATGCATACCGGTGCCAAACGCCGTTCCGGGATCTATATGCAGAATCATTTTGTCCTGATCCTTCTCACTTACCTGTTCCCAGGAAGGTGTAATCAGAATATCATCTACATAGAACTGCCTGAAATATTTTTTCCAGTTATTGATCCAGTCCTTGTCCTCTGTCTCAGACTCTTCGATTGTACCGTCTCCGATATCCATGGAGTCTCTCAGTTCATCCAGTGCCTTCTGCACATTGGAAAGAAGAGCCTCAGTATCCTCCTTCTCTGGATCCATATAGAAATCCAGGTACGCCACACCATCATCATCCGGCATATCCGGGAGGATGTCAACAAACATCTGCTCTTTTTCTTCCGCTGTCAGCGGTTTCTTGTCTTCGATCTCGGCGCCCTCAATGCCACAGTCATAGAGCGTGGCAATGATAATGTCCTCTGCATCTTCGATTGTCTTTAAACGGTACTTTTTCCATTTCATCTGTAGAATACCCCCGATGATACCTTCGACTTTTACTGTGACATACGGCTATTTATTTTTGTTTTTCTGTTCAGTCCTTCTTGCGGCCGAATCTTACCTTCTTCTTCTTTGGCTCCTCTTTTTCACTGCCCATGGAATTTCCGCTAGCCGCATCGAACTCCATCAGGAGCTCCTTTGCCTCTCTGGAAAGATCTGTGGGCGTCTGTACAATCAATGTCACATACTGGTCCCCACGTACATTGCGGTTATGAATAGAAGGAACACCCTTGCCTCTCAGACGAATCCTGGTACCGGTCTGTGTCCCCGGCTTTACCGTGTAAATCACATCGCCATCCACCGTCTGCAGCCGGATGTCCCCGCCAAGGGCAGCCTGTGCGAAGCTGATCGGCGCAGAAGAATAGATATCCACACCGTCTCTCTGAAAGACCGGATGCGTGGCAACAGCAACCTGTACCAGCAGGTCTCCTCTTGGTCCGCCGTTTGTTCCCGGCTCACCCTTATCACGAATCCGGATGCTCTGTCCATCATCAATTCCTGCAGGAATATCGACCTGAATCTTCTTCTTTGAGGATGTGAAACCGGTTCCATGACAGTCCGGACACTTGTCCCGGATAATTTTTCCGCTGCCTCCGCACTGCGGACAGGTCTGGATATTCTGAATCATACCAAACATACTCTGCTGTGTCTGGCGTATCTGTCCTGAACCATGACAGCGCGGGCAGGTCTCCGGAGACGTACCCGGTCTTGCGCCCGACCCTCCGCAGGTCTTACAGGTATCCTTCAGCGTTAGTTCAATTTCCTTCTTGCATCCGAAGACTGCCTCCTCGAAGGAAATATGAACCACTGCCCGAAGAGAAGCGCCTCTTCTCGGTCCATTGTTTGCATTTGTCCTTCCACCGCCTCCGAACAGATCTCCAAAAATATCCCCGAAGCCGCCGGACCCGAAAATATCATTGAAATCGAAGCTGCCAAAACCGCCGGCACCACCGGCACCGCCATTTTCAAAGGCAGCATGGCCAAATTGATCATACTGTCTTCTCTTGTCCGGATCGCTCAGGACAGAATATGCTTCGCTGGCTTCTGCAAATTTATCAGCCGCATCCTTATCTCCGGGATTCATATCCGGATGATACTTCTTGGCCAGCTTACGGTATGCCCGTTTGATCGTTTCATCATCCGCATTCCTGTCAACCCCCAGGACCTCGTAATAGTCTCTCTTTTCAGCCATTGGTTTCCCTCACAATCTGTATCCGAAATTTCAGAGAACGAGTTCCGGTCCAGCGAAACAATGTCCGCGACCGGAACCCATATCTTTCTATATAATAGCTTAGATGTCAAAAACTGCCCTGCATGACCTGCCAATGTTCAAATATGGAAAAGCCGCCTTTTTCAGACCAGCTTTATATTATACCATGTTGGCAGGCCAGCCACAATGGCAGATCCTGCATCAGACTTCCTTGTAATCCGCATCAACGACATCATCGCCATTGTTGCTGCTGCCGCTGTTGCCGGAAGCGCCAGCG
>JAJGAH010000283.1 GCA_020844525.1 Eubacterium sp. | reverse complement strand
TGTGAATGTGGAGTATTCCGGATTCAGAATTCCGGATCAGTTTGTCGTTGGATTTGGCCTGGACTACGATCAGAGATACAGAAATCTCCCTTATATCGGTGTCATTTCCTTTGATGAAGAGAATAATGAACAGAAGAGTGCCCAGTAAGGAGTCAGATATATCTTGAATACAAATAATAACAGAAGAGGAGTTGCGGTGTACCTGGTGCTGATGGCTGTCGTCATCGCTTTTTTCCTCATTATTCCAAGTCTGATGCAGTCGACGCACACAGTCAGCAACTCGGTCTATGAAAAATATCTGGAGGAAGACAAGATCAGCAACGCGGAAATCACGCAGAATGCTGAGGTTCCCACCGGCCGGGTGCTGTTCACCGTGGACAGCGGAACGGAATACGCAGTCAATGTGACCGATGTCAATGAAGCCATTGAGACACTCAAAGCTCATGACATCAGCTATACCATTTCAGATGTATCCAAGACCGGAGAGTGGGGCAATGTGCTTATTCCGGTACTGCTGGTAATTCTGTTTGTGGTGCTGCTTTTTGTCTTTTTCTCCAGAGCTGCGGGCGGTGCGAACAGCGCAAACAGCCGTATGATGGATTTCGGGAAGAGTCATGCGGCCATGATGGTTGGCAATGCGAGTAAAATCCGCTTTTCGGATGTCGCCGGCCTGGAGGAGGAGAAAGAGGATCTTGTGGAGATCGTGGATTTTCTGAAGAATCCTTCAAAATACACAAAGGTCGGTGCCAGAATTCCAAAAGGTGTCATCCTCGTCGGCCCTCCCGGAACGGGAAAAACGCTTCTGGCAAAGGCTGTCGCCGGAGAGGCGGGGGTTCCTTTCTTTAGCATTTCCGGATCGGATTTCGTGGAAATGTTTGTGGGTGTCGGTGCTTCCAGAGTCCGTGACCTTTTCGCACAGGCAAAGAAAAACGCACCCTGTATCGTGTTTATCGATGAGATCGATGCAGTGGGAAGACGCCGCGGGACCGGTATGGGAGGCGGCCATGATGAGAGAGAGCAGACACTGAACCAGCTTCTGGTAGAGATGGATGGCTTCGGTGTGAATGAGGGAATCATCGTGATGGCGGCCACAAACCGCGTAGATATTCTGGATCCGGCCATTCTTCGTCCGGGCCGCTTTGACCGCAAGGTCGTTGTGAGCCCGCCGGATATCAAGGGGCGTGAGGAAATTCTGAGAGTCCATGCCCGCAACAAACCACTGGGGGATGATATCGACCTGAAGCAGATTGCACAGACGACAGCAGGTTTTACCGGCGCAGATCTGGAGAACCTCCTGAATGAGGCGGCGATTCATGCTGCAAGGGATTCCAGAGGCTATATCCGGCAGGATGATATCAAGGATGCTTTTATTAAGGTAGGAATCGGAACAGAGAAAAAGAGCCGGGTGATTTCCGATCAGGAGAAACGGATTACTGCATACCATGAGACCGGTCACGCCATCCTGTTTCATGTGCTGGACCTGATGGATCCGGTGTACACGATTTCTATTATTCCTACAGGTCCAGGAGCCGCCGGCTATACCATGCCGCAGCCGGAAAATGACACAATGTTCATGACACGGCGCAAGATGATCCAGCAGATCATTGTGGACCTGGGCGGACGCGCTGCAGAGGAAATGGTGTTCGACGATATTACCACAGGCGCATCCCAGGACATCAAGCAGGCGACGGCAACGGCCAGAGCGATGATTACGAAATATGGAATGTCTTCCAAGCTGGGACTTGTCAATTACGATCAGGGCGACAGCAATGAAGTCTTTATCGGAAGAGACTGGGGCCACACAAAGTCCTACAGTGAGAATGTGGCGGCAACCATCGATGAAGAGGTCAAGGAAATCATTGAGAATTGCCACAGCAAAGCACGTGAGATTATTCAGCAGCACAGATTTGTTCTGGATGAGTGCGCAAGGCAGCTGATCCAGAAGGAAAAATTAAATCGTGCAGAATTTGAGGCTATTTTTGCAGAGGAAGCAAAAACTACAGCGGCGATTGCTGCTGAATGAGAAAAAACATGTAAAAGTGAACAATAATACATAGTAAAATTTGTTGACTTTGTGCAGACTTTTGGCGGGCACCGTGCTACTATAATAACCGTAAAAACCCCCCAATACATTATATAGTTTTTGCTACACCCCATAAGAGAAATACCTTCTCCAAGAAAAAAGCAGCCCGACAAAGGCTGCTTTTTTTCGTAAGAGGAATACCTTTTTGCCGTAAAGATAAATGTACTGTCAGTACCAAAGACAAATATATTGTTAATATCGAAGACAAATGTACTGCTAATATGAATGATTTGTCCGGCTATTCTGTAAAGGGCAGCCGTAAGGATAGAGGAAAGAGGAATGCAGCATGGATGAGATCGACAGAACAATTGAATATGCACTACGGATGCGGCCTCTTCTGAAGAAAAATGCTCTGTACAGCGATGAGACCGAGATGTTCCAGAAACCGATGGAACCACAGCCGGGTGATGATGTTACGCTCCGGTTCCGCACAGCCAGAAATAATGTGGACGCTGTCTATCTCCATCAGGGAGATGCCAGAATGCGGATGCATTTCCAGGAGAGCCGTGAGGGCTTTGATTATTACAGTATTCAGATCAGAGTCCGGGATGAGATTTTTTCTTATTATTTTGAAATTATTGAGGGAAATAACGTCTGTTATTATAACCGGCTCGGCGTTCAGAAGCAGCCGCCGACACAGTATTTTTTCCGGATTATTCCGGGATTCCATACACCGGACTGGGCGAAGGGCTGTGTGATGTATCAGATCTATCCGGACCGCTTCCGGAACGGGGATACCACAAACGATGTGGTGACCGACGAGTACAGCTATATCAATGAGCATGTGCAGAAAATTGAGGACTGGTACCAGCCGCCCGCCAACATGGATGTGCGGAATTTTTACGGCGGCGATCTGCAGGGTATTCTGGACAAGATGGATTATCTGGCGAACCTGGGCGTGGAGGCTATTTATCTGAACCCTGTTTTTGTGTCTGCGTCCAATCATAAATACGATACACAGGATTACGATTATATTGACCCGCATCTGGGAACGTTGAAAAAACAGTCAGGAAACCGCCTTGCACCGGGAGATCAGGACAACACTCATGCAGAGCTCTACATGAGCCGTGTGACGGACCACGAGAACCTGGAGGCGGCAAATGAGATGTTCATTCATCTGGTTGAGGAGGCACATAAGCGGAACATCCGCGTGATTATTGACGGTGTCTTCAATCACTGTGGTTCCTTCAATAAATGGATGGACAGGGAGAGAATCTATGAGGGCAAGCCGGGCTTTGCTCCCGGGGCCTACATTTCCGAGGACAGCCCCTATCATGATTATTTTCAGTTCCAGAGTGGTACGACCTGGCCATACAATTCCCACTATGATGGCTGGTGGGGGCATGATACCCTGCCAAAGCTGAATTATGAGGGATCTGAAACACTGCAGCAGGATATCCTGCGGATTGCCAGGAAGTGGGTCTCTCCGCCATTCAATGCTGATGGGTGGAGACTGGACGTGGCGGCAGATCTGGGGCATTCTGCAGAATTCAACCACCAGTTCTGGAAAAAATTCCGCAAGACGGTCAAGGAGGCTAATCCGGACGCAATCATCCTCGCAGAGCATTATGGAGATGCCAGTTCCTGGTTGCAGGGTAATGAGTGGGATACCGTCATGAACTATGATGCCTTCATGGAACCCGTATCCTGGTTCCTCACCGGAATGGAGAAGCACAGCGATGCCTATCGGGAGGACCTGCTGGGCAATGCGGACAGCTTTGAAGATGCCATGCGGTACCATATGGCTTCCTTCACGATGCCGTCTCTTCTGGTGGCGATGAATGAGCTGGACAACCATGATCATTCCAGGTTCCTCACCAGGACGAACCACAAGGTCGGCCGTGTGCAGAATCTTGGCACGCAGGCGGCAGAGCAGGATGTTGAGCTGTCAGTTCTGCGGTCGGCAGTAATCATCCAGATGACATGGCCGGGCGCACCTACCCTGTACTACGGGGATGAGGCCGGCGTCT
>JAJGAH010000282.1 GCA_020844525.1 Eubacterium sp. | reverse complement strand
GCAATACGATTGCCAATATGGACTTCGGACAAAGGAAGAGGATGCAAAATGAGTCGATATAATCTGTTGGATGAATCATGGATCGAGGTAGTATCAGATCAGGGAGAACAAAAAGATATATCTCTGTTGGATCTGTTCTGTCACGCGGAGAAGTACAGGTGTCTTGCCGGAGAAATGGAGACTCAGAACTTTGCAATGCTTCGATTTTTACTGGCTATCGTACAGACAGTTTTTTCAAGATTTGACAGTAATGGAGAGCCATATCCATTCCTGGAAATAGATGATCAGATGCGACAGGTAGAAGATGTTGATGAAGATGATGCAGAGGATTATACAGATGCTCTGGAAGAAACCTGGAAGCAACTGTGGCAAGCCGGACACTTCCCGGATATTGTGTGCCAGTATCTGGAAAGATGGAGGGATCATTTTTATCTGTTTGATGACAAGTATCCTTTTTTTCAGGTTACAAAGCCGGACCTGGATTTGTTTTTAACGAAGAAGAGTCCTACCAAGATGGCTGGCAGAAATTTTAATCGTCTGATATCTGAAAGCGGTAATAAAACAGCGTTATTTTCTCCAATAGCAGATGAGGGGAAAAAAGAGAATAAAGACTATATGACGTCGGCGGAGATGGCAAGATGGCTGCTTATGCTTCAAGGCTATATAGGTCTTTCAGATAAGGTGAGTTTAGTTGGCAAGAATCAAAAACCATCCAAGGGATGGCTTTTCGATATCGGTGGTTTGTATCTGGAGGGCAATAATTTATATGAGACAATCTTGCTGAATTATTTGTCTGATTATCAGGGCGGAAAACATAATATTTATATGCAAGCTCCCTGCTGGGAAGTGAGTGGAAAAGAAAACATAGAAAAACTCATTCAGGGAGAGAATATCAATAATCTGGCACAACTGTATACGAACTGGAGCAGAGCGATTTATATTCATCCTGGGTGGGACGAAAAAAAGGCAGAAATTGAAATCGTTAAGCTTCCTGCTATTGAGCATAAGGAAAATTTTCTGGAGCCGATGACTGTCTGGCGGTTTAACGAAACAGGCGATTATAAAAACCACTATATGCCAAAAAAGCACAGACCGGAACAGGCGATGTGGCGTTCATTCGGGCTTATCGCGATGAGAACATCAGATATCAGGCATCAGAGGCGTCCGGAAATTCTGTGTCATCTAGACAGGATCCGGCAAAATATAGGAAGTAAGGAAGTAACAATACATGCAGTTGGGATGCAGGATGACGGAAATGCTACATCATGGGTGCCAGTTGATGAAATTACAGATACAATGCGCGTGAATGATTTTGTTATTTCGGATACAGCGGATATGGGATGGATTGTCAGAATTGATGACACGGTTAATATGACAAAGCAGATAGCTGCTATTTATAGGGGATTTTTATCGGATGTTGCAGTAATTCGAAACCTGGATATGAAGAAGGCGGGTAAGGCTTTTGTGGATTCTGGTACGGAAGGTTTATATCAGGAGCTGAATGAACCATTCCGAAATTGGCTGGCGTGTATACAACCCGAAGATTCCAAAGATAACAAGGTCGCAGAGTGGTATGGGGTCTTAAAGAAAATCACTGAGGATCAGGTCCAGATGGTCATCCTCCAGGCAACCACACGTGACTATATTGGAATAGAAGACAATGGGCATATGATCAATATTGTGACAGCTTACAAAAAGCTGCGGAATAGAATTATACAGAAGCTGGGATAGGAGAGTGATCAGGTTGGAAGGGATCAAAGCAGAGAGGGAATCAGTCTGGAGGGTGACAAACCAGATCATCGAAAAAATTGAGCAGGGAGAGAAATATGGTGTGCAGAAGTCTGCAGTGCTCGCAAGACTTAGAAATTCAATTGGAAAGCCGTTGTCGGAAGCAGAAGATGTCTGGCCGATTCTGTTTGAAAATCTGCCATATCAGTTTCTGAGTAAGAATGGCTATGAAACCTCTGAAGAAAAAGCTATTTATACAACATTGCAGCTGTATGCAGTATGCATGCAGGGTTCTGCGGGATCTGTCATATCGAACCCCGTATATAATGGATCTATAGGGATGTCGCTTCGAAATGGGCGGGACCCTGAAGATTCCAAAGCTTTGGATCGAAGGTTTGGAGCAATGATTACTGCGGATACTTTTGAGGAAATGGCCTATCACTTAAGGCAAATGCTGAAGGTTGTAAAAAGTCATACAGGGATGATTATTAATTTTCCTCGTCTGGCCAGTGATCTGCTGTATTTTCAATTAGGAAATCAGAGAAAAATCTGCTTTCGATGGGCACAGGATTACTATTCTTCTGGAAAACAGGATAATGAGCAGAAAAAAGATGATGCACAATAAAAGAAAAATGGAGGCAAATAACAATGAACAATCATAGACTTTACCTTGATATCCATGCAATTCAGACCCTTCCGCCATCAAATGTTAACCGGGACGATTCTGGCAGCCCGAAGACTGCACAGTATGGAGGTGTTCAGAGAGCCAGGGTGAGCTCCCAGGCATGGAAAAGAGCCATACGACAGTATTTCGCGGACCACTGTGGTGCCAATCTGGGAGTCCGTACGAAAAGAATAGTTGATTATGTTGCTGAGCAGATTCGTGCGCTTGACCCCTCTGTTGAAGAAGAGATGGCTATGAATCTGGCAGAAGAAACATTGAATAATGCCGGAATCAAGACAGATAAAAAGGAAAGGGCCGCAAAGGCGCTGTTTTTCCTTGGTAAGAAACAGGCGACTGAGCTGGCAGAAGCTGCTTTAAAAAAGGAAACGGATAAAAAGATTCTTCAGTCGATTCTTAACAAGGATCCGGATATAGATATTGCTTTGTTTGGTCGTATGGTTGCAGATGATCCGACATTGAATGAGGACGCTTCTGCACAGGTAGCACATGCTATTTCTACACATGCTGTCCAGACAGAGTTTGATTACTACACAGCCATGGATGATAAAGCCCCGGAGGATCAGGCAGGGGCTGGAATGCTTGGAACGATTGAGTATAATTCAGAAACTCTTTACAGGTACGCCAATGTAGCTGTTCATGAACTTGTTCATCAGCTTGGCGATAAAGAAAACGCCGTTAGTGCACTGAAGCTTTTTGTAGAGGCGTTTTCAAATTCTATGCCATCTGGAAAGATTAACACTTTTGCGAATGATACGCTTCCGCAGGCACTCATGGTTAATATCAGAGCAGATAGACCGGTCAGTCTTGTAAGTGCATATGAAAAGCCTGTAAAGTCTCATAATGGATACGTGGAGGAATCAGTAAAGCGTCTGTTCCAGGAACTGGAAAAGACAGGAAAATTTGTCGAAAAACCATTGTGCACTCTGTATCTGGTTCAGGGTGAATTCTCTGAAAAGCCGGAAGGTAAAGAGGAGGATAATCTTCGGGATCTGCTGAATGATCTGAATCAGATTGGGGACTGGATGTAAAAGGCAGGCAAAGCATGAAAACAATACTTTTAAGATTTTCCGGTCCTCTGCAGTCTTGGGGGACATCTTCACATTTTGAGAGCCGGCATACCGACCTTTATCCATCTAAAAGTGCAGTAATAGGAATGATTGCGGCAGCATTTGGGTACAGAAGATCAGAAGATGATAAGATCGGACGTTTGAATCGGCTTCACTTTGCGGTGAGGGCGGACCAGGAAGGCACGATTACCGAAGACTATCAGACCGCGCATAAATATAAATATAATCCTGATCCTGTTGTAGAAAGGACATATGTTACCCACAGATATTATCTGGAGGATGCAGTATTTCTCGTTGCCATAGGTCATGAGGATGATCAGTGGATGACAGAAATAGAAGAAGCCTTACGACATCCGTATTTTCAATTGTATATGGGAAGAAGGTCATGCCCTGTTGCTGCGGATTGTGTTTTTGATGTTGTTAGTCAGGATGTGATTTCGGCATTAAAAAAAGCAGCGTGGCAGGCGGAAGACTGGTATAAAAAGATGCATCATGGTCCGGTTTATATGTACTCGGACGCAGCTCTGCTGCCAGCTGAAAGACGATCCTTCAGGAGAGATGTGGTTTCTTCATTAGCGTGGAGTGGACGACGG
>JAJGAH010000281.1 GCA_020844525.1 Eubacterium sp. | reverse complement strand
TGCCTCGATCGTCGCCTCATCTTCGTATTGTCCTTCCTCCCCTTCAGCAAAAATTCTGAGATTGGCAGGCTTGCTGCGCTCGCAGAGAAATACATTCCGCAAACTGGCAGTATCCATGCATAGCGGATTATATAGAAAAGGAAGTGCCGATGCGCCGATTGCTTTAAGCGGCGCGTCACTGCTGACCATCTGATACAGCTTCTGCTCCCACTTCCGGAAAGTTCGGAATATCTTCTGTACGGAAGACAGGACACCCACCACATCCATTGTATCCAGAATCAGGTAATTGGATTTTTCTGGAAGACTTTTATATGACTTCATATCCGATGTTTTTTCCCCGGAATCAGACAGAAGAATATAGCTGCCGCCGTCTCCATATCCGGACTTTATTTCAGAAGAAGGCGTGAGAAGATAAACAATATCGGACTGCAGAATTTCTCCGGGCCTGTAAATGCTCACATCATCGAGTCCACATGTATAGGCAGGAGAACAGTAAGAACGTCCGGATACGGGATACTTGGAAAGGTAATCTTCAATGATATAGAGATTGAGACGCATAAAGACCTCCGATTTTCATACAAAATGTATAAAAGAATCATTACACAAACATATATTTTGTTTGATGAAGAAATAGAATTATTTGTGTATAGTATAGTTATAAAGTAATTATCAATCAATACTTGTTATATAATCCGATTTATTTAGCTGATATGCACAAAAAATCGATGCGGTTTTTTATGCGTGATTTTTATACCTTTTTTACAAAAAGCAAAGTGGAAGGAGAGAGGAAAAATGCTTACCAAAAGAGAAAATCTGCTGGAGACAATTCATGGGGGACATCCGGACCGGTTCGTCAATCAGTTTGAGTATCTGCATATGATCTACCAGGATCCGTATGACCTGACAGATCCATATCCTGAGTATGGCCAGAAGAATATCACCAACAGCTGGGGGATTACATTGTCCTGGCCGGAAGGTACGCCGGGGCCATTTCCGGTACACGATGATGCGCACAAGGTGCTGAAGGACATTACCGAGTGGCGGGAAAAAGTTAAAGCGCCGAATGTCCTGTTCCCGGAATCCGACTGGGAAGCTGCAATAAAAGAGACGGAGGCCATTGACCGTAAGGAACAGTTTGCCTGCGTTTTCATTGCACCCGGAATTTTTGAGAGACTGCATTATCTGATGGGCATGGAAGATGCCATGATGAATTTTTACGAAGAGCCGGAGGAGATGCATGACCTGATCAAGTACCTGACGGACTGGGAGCTGCAGTTTGCGGACACTCTGTGCAGTCATCTGCATCCGGACGCATTGTTCCATCATGATGACTGGGGAAGTCAGCGTTCTACGTTTATCTCTCCTGCCATGTTTGACGAGTTCATTCTTCCGTCCTACAAGCAGATTTACGGATATTACAAAGAGCACGGCGTGCAGCTGATTGTGCACCATTCCGATTCCTACGCCGAGACACTGGTTCCGGAGATGATTGATATGGGCGTCGATATCTGGCAGGGTGTCATGACGACCAACAATATTCCGGAAATGATTAAAAAATACGGCGGGAAAATCACGTTTATGGGCGGCATAAACTCCGCAACGGTAGATCATCCGGGATGGACGAGAGAAGAGGTTAAAGCGGAGGTGCAGCGTGCCTGCAAGACCTATGGAAAGCGCTTCTATATCCCGAATACGACACAGGGACTGGACATGTCCACTTTTGAAGGCGTTTATGAGGCTGTGTCGGAAGAGATCGATGCAATGAGCAAAGTCATGTTCGAATGATAGGGAGGTGACGCAGAAATGAAACAGGAACTCAGCAAAAGTAAAAAGCTGATCTTCATGATCGTCATGTGCCTCAGCAATATCGCGATCATGGGAACTACTTTTTACAGTGTTATCATGACAAAACTGTATGCCAATTATGCGGAGTGGGCAGTTAACCTGGCTATGGCGCTTCCGGGCATCATAGGCCTTTTTGCCTGTCTGGCCGCAGGTAAAATCAGCGATATGATGAATAAAAAGTGGATGTTTATTGTCGGCCTGGTTTTGTTTGCACTGACTGGCGCGTCATTTGCGCTGCTCCCCAGTAACATCGGTCTTGTAGTGATGGCTTCTTTCAATGGCGGCCTCTGCTATGGAATGGTCAGCGTATCTGCGGTTGGTATTATTTCCGATACGTTTTCAGATGAAGGGGAGCGGAGTAAAGCGCTTGGCATTTACAATGGTGTAATGGCACTTGTTGGTGCGGTTCTGGCGCTTGTGTATGGATTTGTCGGAGATCTCAACTGGAGAATGGCACCGTCTCCAAACTGGTTTACTCTGGTTGTCGCAGTTCTTGCCTTGCTTTTTGTTCCTTCCTGTCCTCCGATAAAGAGTGCGGCAGAAACCGGAGAGAAGATAAAAGGACCGAAGGGATGGGCGAAGCACCTGATCCCATTGGCCCTGGCATTTTTCATTGTGAGCTTTGCGGCGATGTCCGTATTTACTTATATTGATCTCTATGTATCCGGAAACAATCTTGGGACTTCATCCTTTACAGGAATGCTGAGCTCTATCCAGACAATCAGTTCTTTCGTCTGCTGTACGGCATTCGGATGGGTTTATGAAAAGCTGAAAACCAGAATTACGATTCCGGCATACGCCCTGATCGCTGCAGGTATTTTTATAATGTATTTTGTTCCGAGCAAACCGACGGCAGTGATCGGATGCATCATGTTCGGTATGGGCTGGGGCACTGTTTACTCATTCTGGTTCTTCCGCGCAACGGTAGTTGTTCCAGAGAATATGGTAGGAACAGCAACGGGAATCGTAACGACGGCAAATTCCCTTTCTTACTTCCCAATGCCTTATGTGATGAGCGCATTGATGGCATTTATGCATACGGATAACTTCCGTGATCTGTTTATTATTTACGGAGGAATTGTTGCGGCAGCCTGTGTGCTTTCCATTATCATTAATATCCGCAAAAAAGACGTAGAAACAGCATGACAGTAAGAGGAGAGTGATGATATTGAAAAAGTTCAAAGCATGCTTTAAAAAGGCTGCCAGAAAACTCCGCCTTAATAATATGGAACTGAACTCCTTTGTCATCATTTTCCTGTTTATGGTTCTCGCCATGGTTCTTACCTATACCATTCCGGCGGGAAGCTATGACCGTTATGAAAATAGTGCCGGACAGACCGTAATTGATCCCTCATCTTTTCATTATGGGGAGCAGACACCGGTTTCTCCATTTGAAATGTTTGTCTGTGTTGGACAGGCGTTTGAAAACAGCGCCGGCATTATTTTCTGCATCCTGTTTGCGTATTGCTTTATCGGAAGCCTTCTGAAATGCGGCGTGTTCCATGCGTTTTTCGGAAGAATTATTTACAGGCTGAAGGATAAAAGCCGCCTGCTTCTTCCCATTATCATGATCAGCTTTGGCCTGATGGGGTCTGTTGCCGGTCTGGCAGAGGAAACGTTCGGCATGTTTCCTCTGTGTATCAGCCTTGCGATTGCCATGGGATATGACCGTATTGTCGGAAGTGCCATTGTGTATCTGGCTGTATTTACCGGATTTGCTTCCGCAACCTTCAATCCTTATACAATCGGTGTGGCACAGGCCATTGCCGAGGTGCCTATTTATTCTGGTCTGGAATTCAGAATTCTCTGCTTCGTTATTTTTATGGGGATTCTGATTGTCTACGTTATGCGCTACGCGGACAAGGTGAAAAAACATCCGGAAAAGAGCCTTCTTGCGGATACGCCTGAACATGATGCAGGCATCAACCTGTCAGACGACACAATTACCCTGCGGCAGTGGCTCAGTATCACAGTTTTCGTGGTTCTTCTCTTTTTTATTATTTTTGGTGCAATCCACTGGGGATGGTATCTGGAGGAGATTATTGGGCTTTTCCTCATTGGCAATATCGCTGTCGGCTTTATCAATGGATGGGGTCCTTCGAAAATTGCCAATGAGATGGTCAGTATCGGGTCCGGCTGTGTGTTCAGCATGATGGTGATTGGATTCAGCAATGCGATCAGCGTCATTATGACAAACGGCGGAATTATTGACACGGTTGTCCATGGAA
>JAJGAH010000280.1 GCA_020844525.1 Eubacterium sp. | reverse complement strand
GCGACGGCCAGCGCCATGTTCCATAAGCCGGTCGTGAAGCATGGCATCAATGGCGAGTTAAGACAAAAGGGCAAAATTGCGACTTTGGCCTGTGGATATGGCGGCTCTGTCGGTGCGCTCAAGGCAATGGGTGCTCTGGATATGGGGCTTCAGGAAGAGGAACTGCAGCCGCTTGTAACAGCATGGAGGAAGGCAAATCCGCACATTGTTCGGTTCTGGTGGGAAGTCGATAAAGCGGCAATGGAATCTGTCCGGAATCGCACCGTGACAGAGACACACGGATTTAGGTTCATCTACAAATCCGGCATGCTGTTCATCTCTCTTCCTTCCGGCAGGTATCTTGCCTATGTGAAACCGAGGATTGGCATGAACCAGTTTGGAAGTGACTGCATCACCTATATGGGACTTGATTCCACCCGGCACTGGAGCAGGATCCAGACCTACGGCCCCAAGATTGTCGAGAACATCACGCAGGCGATCTGCCGGGATATCCTCTGCAATGCCATGCAGAACCTGCAGGATACCTTCATCTGTGCGCACATCCACGACGAGCTTGTGATCGAATGCCGGGAGTCGGTATCTCTCGATGAGATCTGTGAACGCATGGGTAAGACACCGGATTGGATTCCGGGTTTGCTGCTTCGGGCGGATGGGTATACCTGCGATTGGTATCAGAAGGACTGAGTCCGGGACAAGCGCTGGGACACTGGAAATTTCTCAAAAAAAGTTCATCAGGCTTTGCTCAAACGGGCTCTATCTGTCCTGTGTCTTATGGAGGGACAGATAAGAGCCTGTTTTTGTTCCCTCCGGAAAGGAGGCACTCATGTGCGTGAGAAAAAGATTGTATACGTCTGCTCGCCATATTCAGGAAACATCTCCCTGAATACGGAACGGGCAAAGATCTACAGCCGGATGGTTGTGGACAGGGGAGCAATCCCCGTAACACCGCATCTCTACCTGCCGCTTTTTCTGGATGAAGAGACGGAAAGAGATGCCGCAATCGAAATGGACCTCGCTCTCTTAAAGAGATGCGATGAGCTCTGGGCTTTCGGAGATGAGATCTCTAGTGGAATGAAGCGGGAGATGAAGGAAGCAGAGAAGCTCGGAATAGCGGTCCTAAGAATAACGCCCACAGGGCAGGAGGAATGGATATGTACGAAGTAATCAGCGGAGAAAGAGACGTCAATCGTGTGGCGGTTGACACATTCAAGAGACAGGTCGCCTCTGGCGAAAACATCCTCGAGGTCGAGGCAGGCACGAATGGCTATAAGGGAGATGACTTTGGACACGCTTCCCGGACCTACATTCGCCTGCAGGACATCATGGATACCGACATGAGAGTGAAGGAGACCCATGACAGCGATGGCAACGTGGATGGATTTGTACTGGAGATGGCAGGAGACTCGGAGCTTACTACGATCATCAATGCTCTGAAGTTTGTGGTAAAGGTGCTCGATGAACAGAGACGGGAGGTAGTCGGATGATCAACATGGAACGGACCCTGATGGCACCTGGATTTGACAACACAGAGGCAGATCAGAAAAGAGGACTAGCCACGTGGTCACATCCGAGCGGATTTGAAAAGCTCGATACGATCCACACCTCGGAAGAGGCCCTGAATGACATGGTGGCCATGTTTGAAACTATGGAGGATCGCGGCATTGATCTGCTGGAGAAACCCGCACTTCCAGAATTTACATTAAGCGCCCGTGAGCCGGCACCGCTTAGGAATCCGCGTTCGGTGCTCGTGCGCTTTAAGCGCTCAGCAATGAGGGATACAGTCACTATTCCAGTCGGAGACGACTGCACGCAGATCACAAAGCCCGTCATCGATGCGTATCTGTCTTTCGATAAGACCGATGCCATCGATGCTGTCCTGACGATCTACGCGGTAAGGATCCATCTAGGGAAAGATTCCATGACCGCAACCGGGCAGGATGTTCACTGGATCAATCCGGATACTGTGGAAGGCTGCATGATCGCGGAAGACAGATACAATCCGGAACTGCTTGAGATTTTCCGGGGGATCAAGATGTCATATCTCGCAATTCAGCGTGCCTTAAAGCATCGCCCGACTGTGTTCTACACATCGACCGGAAGAAAGCAGATGTGTGGCAACAGCGGTGAATATATTCCAAAGAAACACGTGGAGCGGTCGGTCCGAATGATCCGCGTTGATGACGAAGAACTAAGACGCTATGCGGCCCCGATCAGGCATATGAATTGCCCCTGCTGGGGTGTCATCGGCCACATGCGGCATTACAAGAGTGGCAGGGAGGTATGGATCAAGCCGTACCGGAAAGGCAGACAGCGCAACAATCCGGAAGCCTATCAGGCCAAGGAATATCTGATGGAGGATTGAGTATGGAAGCAGTAATGGAACCTACAGTCGGGACAACTTCGGACACCGGGCGGGACAGTCCCGACCCTAAAGACCTGATGCTGAAGATCAGTGTCGGAAACAGCCGGAAGGCAGGCACATGGAATCCGATGGAAATCAGCTTTGGCGATCTCTGCGAGAAGCTGCAGGAGCCGATCCGGACAGCAGAGATGGTCGCAGAATATCAGAAGATGTCACGGGCAGAGCGTGATGAGGCCAAGGATAAAGGCGGCTTTGTCGCAGGCATCTTCAAGGGCAAGCGGAGAAAAAAGGAAGAGGTCCTGTATCGCACAGCGATCACGCTGGACGAGGATAAGCTGGAGCTCGGCTTCCTTGACTGGTACCGGACAAACCACATATATGCGTCTGTGATCTATACGACCCATAGTCACACCCCGGAGAAGCCAAGAGGCAGGATTGTCATTCCGGCCACGCGTCCGATGACTCCTGATGAGACGAATGCCATCGCCCGGTACCTTGCGGATGAATTCGGTATCGATCAGGTGGATATCTGTTCGTTCGAGATCAATCAGCTGATGTTCTGGCCGACGTGTCCCTCGGATGGGGAATATATCTGTGAGACGTTCAAGGGAGATGTACTGGATCCGGATACGTTTCTTGCCGCGCATCCGGACTGGAAGGACGTCACAACCCTTCCGGTATCGCCGGATGAGAAGAAGGAGTTTGCAAGGCAGCAGAAAAAGCAGGAAGACCCGCTTACCAAATCTGGCATTGTTGGAAACTTCTGCCGGGCGCATTCCATTACGGATGTGATGGAGAATATCCTCCCGAACATCTATGAACCCGGTGACCGGGAGGACCGGTGGCACTACATTGGGGCTTCCAGTTCTGCCGGTGTGGTGGTCTATGACGATAAGTTCGCTTACAGCCACCATGCGTCCGACCCTGCCTGTGGTCAGCTGCTGAATAGTTTTGACCTTGTGCGGGTGCATCTCTTTGGCGATGACGACCCGAAGAAGTCCCTCCAGAAAATGTCGGAGTATGCAGCAAACGATGTGGCAACGCAGGAAGAAGCCATGCGCTGGCGGCAGAAGGAGGCAGTGGGTGACTTCTCGGAAGAGGAAGAGATACCTGCCGACTCTGGCAGCGATAACAGCTGGATGAAGAAACTCCAGCGGAGTCCGAAGTCTGGTGAGCTTATCGGAAACCTGCATAATCTCCTTCTCATCATGAAGAATGACCCGTTCATGAAGAATATTGTCTTCAACCAGCTGGCAGATGGCATGGAGATTTCAGGTGACGTTCCGTGGAAACATCCGGGCCGTTACTGGCGGGATGCGGACGATGCGCAGCTCATCTGCTACATCGATGAGCACTACGGAACCTTCTCCCAGCGGAACTTTGATCTTGCAGTCACCAAGGCAGCGGATGACAGGAGCTACCACCCGATCCGGGACTATTTTCATAAGCTCCCGGCGTGGGACGGGATTCCCAGAGTGGAAACGCTCCTCATCGACTATCTCGGAGCTGAGGATAACGCATACGTTCACGCTGTCACGAGAAAAGAACTCTGTGCAGCTCTCCGCAGGATCAAGGACCCCGGTGCGAAGTTCGACAATATGATCGTCCTGAATGGACCACAGGGAATCGGCAAGAGCACCCTCATCTCGAAGCTCGGGATGGAATGGTTCTCGGACTCCCTCAGTATGTCGGATATGAACGACAAAACGGCTGCAGAGAA
>JAJGAH010000279.1 GCA_020844525.1 Eubacterium sp. | reverse complement strand
ATGGAATTTGCCAGAGAGCATTTCAGCGAAGAAAGGTAAAATGGGTCTGAAGGAATCAAGGTGTCAGGTCAATGCGTCAGATGGATATTGCAAAAGATTAAATTGACGGACACCTTTTCTGTGCTATACTGTTGACGAATAGAAAACCTGCTGGGGGAGCGGAAGCTGAGAGTGCCGCGGATGCGGCTGACCCTGATTACCTGATCCGGATAATGCCGGCGCAGGGAAGCTGAGTCTTTGAATTGAAATGGCGGAGCATCTGCTTACAGAAATCCTCCCGCAGAGTACATGTGAGGAGGATTTTTTTATGTCTTTTTTTGCTACACTTGGAAGTGATGGTTCCTACCAGTTGACACAGGCCGGCTACGTACTGATCATCGCGATTATCATAGCGGCGATGCTGTTAATCTGCCTGGTTCGGAAGCCGGACCAGAAGGGCGCGCTTGGAACCAGAAAGCTTGTATTCTCTGCCATGGCGATCGCACTTGCGACGGTGGCTTCCATGATCAAGCTGTTCCATTTGCCGATGGGCGGAAGCATCACATTTTTTTCCATGCTTCTGATTTCTCTGGTGGGATACTGGTATGGACTGGGAACCGGGCTGTTTGCCGGACTGGCCTATGGTCTGCTTCAGCTCATCATTGACCCTTATATCATCTCCCTGCCACAGATGCTGGTGGATTATGTGTTCGCTTTCACAGCGCTTGGTCTGTCGGGTGTGTTCTCAAATGCAAAGCACGGACTGATCAAGGGCTACCTGCTCGGTGTGATCGGGCGGTATTTCTTCGCTGTACTTTCCGGATATATTTTCTTCGGAAGCTACAGCAGTGAATACGGAATGTCCGCCATGGCGTATTCGCTGGCCTACAATGCCATCTATATTTTCACAGAGTGCGGACTTACGATCGTGCTCCTGCTGATTCCGGCAGTGAACAAGGCGATGATCAAGGTAAAGAGCATGGCGCTGGAGGGTGGCAGGACAGCAAAGAAGGTCAGCCAGAGCTGATCCGGGCAAGTACGTTCAGAGATGCTTACATCGCAGGTGGTACAACAGTTGCATGCATAATAAAAGATCGCACAAACCGGGGAGGACGACATGACTGCTTTACTGCTGACAATACTGATCGCATCTGAGGTGACCGCCACTTCACTGCTGAAATATACCCATCACTTCACTCGGCCGCTGCCGTCCATACTCTGTGTGGCTGCATATGCCGTATGCTATTATACCTTTTCCCATGTCATGGACCGGATGAATGTCGGTATTGCCTATGCCATCTGGTGCGGTGTGGGGCTGATTGCCACCAATGTGATCGGTTATTTTCTGTTTAAGCAGAAATTGACAGGTGTCGGTATCTTCGGGCTTGCGCTGATTATCATTGGCTGTGTCATAGTAAATGTCTGGGGCACGCGTTAATGCCCGGTAACCGCCGTCGAGAGACGGCGGTCTTTTTTTGTCCTGTCAGATATCAGGCGCCTGGACAGGCAGAGATGTATGCTTTATGAGATTGCTTTTTTTCAGATGCATGATTGACAAGCATACAGGTCATCATGTAAAATCATAAAACATAGTAAACAGATGGGAAATATAATAATAAAAGGATATCATTGTGTGGCAATAGATCAGACTGGTTTTTATAGCTTTTATTTGGATTATGGAGGAGAGCTGCTATGCGAAATGTGATAAAAAGAGTTCCCGTTCCGCTTTCAGGTGTGATGCTGAGCTTTGCTGCATTTGGGAATTTCCTGAAGAATACATCGCAGATCGTATGGATAGTCATGGAGGTGATTGCCGGTCTTCTGCTGATGCTTTTGCTCCTGAAGCTGATTCTCTATCCGGAGATGGTCCGCAGGGATATGCGCAGCCCGGCTGTTGCGGGCGTTGCAGGCACCTTCAGTATGGGCGTGATGTTCTTCGCAGTCAGTCTGAAAAGTCTCAGTCTTCCTGTTGCTGCCATTTTCTGGTGGGCCGGTCTTCTGCTCCATGCCGGACTGATCCTGTATTTTACCCGGACATTTCTGCTGCATTTTCAGATCAGGCAGGTGTACATGTCCTGGTTTCTGGTCTACGTAGGTATTGTGGCGGCTGCCGCAACAAGTCCTGCATTTGGCATGCAGCCTCTGGGGAGAGTGCTGACCGTCTACGGACTGCCTGCGACAGCCGTGCTAATGATACTGATGGCAGTCCGCTATCTTCGCTTTCCGGCAGAGAAACCCCTGCAGCCCCTGCAGGCGATCTGTGCTGCGCCCTTCAGTCTGTGTCTGGTGGGATATAACCAGTCGTTTTCTGTGAAAAACCAGATGGTTCTTGCAGTAATATTGTTCCTTTCCCTTGTATTCTATATACTGGGAATCGTTCAGGTTGTCCGATATATCGGCGGAACGTTCTATCCCTCATTTGCGGGATTCACGTTTCCGTTTGTCAATACTGCAATTGGAACGACCCTCACATGGAAGGCGTTCCGTGCAGGGGGTTCTGGCGGAACTGGCATGACAGCCCTTTCTGTGCTGGCAGCTGTGCAGTGCGTGATTGCGGCCGTATTACTGTCAGTGGTTTTTCTAAGGTACGCAGCGTTTCTGCTTGATGGGAAAGTGCACGATGAGGTTCATGAGGAACAGGCTGAAACTTATTCAGGCCGGCAGGCCGATTCACGGCAGAAAGATCATACAGACCTGGCTGGCATATGAAGTTCAAGACAATTTCTGAATATTCACCTTCAGACCCCGATATTGTACCATATATGGATCAGATAGATTTTTATTGTGTATCAGGATATTTCATTTAGAATGCCTGAGACAGCATCGTGTTCAGCAGTTGAGAAATGGAGGAAAAGTAACAACATGTTAGAGCATATTCACACACACCGTAATCTGATTGGCTTTGATGAGAACGGAGTACCCGTGGTGATTCAGAAGGCCTCAGCCCATGACCCGGAGAAAATTGACGCGGCATATCGTGCGGTCGAAGAGGGAAAAAATCCGGATGACCATCATGCGCATGTTCATGGTGACCATGCTCAGGATGTAAAGCAGGCAGCGGATCAGCAGGGCTCTGATGTCTGTCCTGAGGAGGATGAGGATGCGTTCATCCGCGATTACATGAATGCGGTTACCGCCTATCGCAAGACCTTCCCCTCCAAGCAGGACCAGATTGAGCAGACACCGGACCCGGCGGTTCGTGAAATGCTGCTTCGCTCGGAACAGCTGGGCATCGATACAACCTTTGACCGATTTGACAAGCAGCAGCCCCAGTGTAACTTTGGTCTGGCGGGCATCTGCTGCAAGATCTGCAACATGGGCCCCTGCCGTATCACCCAGAAGGGAAAGCGCGGTGTCTGCGGCGCAGACGCGGACCTGATTGTTGCCAGGAACCTTCTGCGTGCGGCGGCAGCCGGTGCCGCACAGCATGGCATGCATGCGCGTGAGCTGATGCTGGAGCTGATGTGGGCGGCCGAGGGCAAGCTTGATGTGCCGCTTCTTGGTGAGCAGAAAATTCTGGCAACGGCGAAGAGCTTCGGCATTCCGACAGAAGGCCGCGAGGTGAAGGATGTCGCCTATGATCTGGCAAAGGCCCTGCTGGATGACCTTTCCAGCCCGGACCCGGCACATGTATACAAAACCGCAGAGGTCTGCGCACCGGCGGATCGTGTAAAGCTCTGGAAGGACCTGGACCTGATGCCGATCAGCGCCTATCACGAGGTTTTTGAGGCGTATCACAAGACAGCTGTGGGTACAGACAGTGACTGGAGAAGTGTCATGGAGCATTTCCTCCGCTGCGGACTGGCCTTCTGCTTTACCGGTGTGGTCGGGGCTTCGATCGCGACGGATTCTCTGTTCGGTGTAGGCGACCGTGTCACTTCAAAGGTGAACATCGGTGCGCTGGAGAAGGGATATGTCAATATCGCAGTACACGGCCATCTGCCGCTTCTGGTAAAGGAAATCGTAAAGTGCGGTCAGACGGAGGAGATGATCCGTCTCGCAAAGGAAAAAGGCGCAAAGGGAATCCGCTTCTATGGGATCTGCTGCAGCGGACTCTCCGCAATGTACCGTTATGATGGCGTGATTCCGCTCTCCAACGCCGTTTCGGCAGAGCTTGT
>JAJGAH010000278.1 GCA_020844525.1 Eubacterium sp. | reverse complement strand
CCGTCATGATGTTTCCCTGATTCATGGATGTATCATGATGCAGATCAAAGGTATACTGCAGCAGCTCCCATCCCTGATTTTTTATTTCCTCAAGGGAAAACTCAAAAAGCGGGCGATTATCCGTCTTGAACTCCAGCTTTGCCCCCTCTGCCATGATTTTCTCGTACAGCTTCAGAAAGTTTGCAGATGTCAGCCGTCTTCCCGCATGCCGCTCCTTCGGCCAGGGATCCGAAAAATTCAGATAAATTCCATCCACCTCGTGCTCCGCAAACACCTGCGGCAGCTGCTGCGCATCCATGCGCAGGAAACGGAAATTACAGTCCGCAGGCATTTCCGGCCGCTCCTGTACTCCCGCAGAAAGTACATGTACCTTGTCCGGATCAGACCCGCTGCGTATCATGGCTCTGACCTCAGCCTTCTGAACAGCCCGGAAGAGAACACTGTCATACCTTTCTATACCAATATAATTGCGTTCCGGAAAGGCCTCTGCCATATCCATCAGAAAATGTCCCTTTCCCATTCCGATCTCAATGAAAAGCGGCTGTTTCTTCTGAAAAATCTCCTGCCACCTTCCCCTGCACCGTTCCGGATCCTGTATACAGTATTCACTCGCCTGAATCACCTCAGCGGAACCCGGTATATTTCTCAATCTGCTCATAGATATCCTGCCCCGATCTCGTACTCTGATCTCTTTTTCTGATCTCTTTCTGTACCCTGTCGCCTTGTCCTGCGCCTTATGCGGTTACTTTTGTCTCTTCACTTTGTTCCAATATTTATTGTGCTCTCCTGGATGCTGCCCCAGGCGATCGTGTCAACTGCTATCATAGCATATCACCGCTCTCCCGTCATGGATAAAACCGAATCCGCAAATGCGCATGATCACATCCTTCTGTTCTCATTTGCCGTTCTGTCCTGTTATGTTCCATTTACAGGAACGATTCCATATTTTGTCAGACTTTTGTTGCGTTCGACACACAATTCATGGATGATATCTATAATCGTTTCACTTCGAAAAAGTCAATAGTTTCACGCCAATCTTCTCTGAAATCCAGCTTTTTGGAAATAGTTCACAAAACGTTCGTTCCCGATTTTTTCTTATGTCACCGTACTTTTTTGCTGACATTTTTGTTGATAATGTTGATAACTTCGTGGATAACTTGAATTTATGCGTGTTTCAGGGTATTCGCAATGTTGATAACTTTGTGAATGAAAAATTTCATTTTCTGGATCTTCCTGCGCCTGATTCATCATTTTGTGCACTTTTTTTAACAGGAAATTTTGTGTACAAAAGCAACATCAGATTATTCGCCCTGTATACCAATTGCATCTGAAAAATGAATGTTCTATAATCATGAATCATGCTCGTTAAACACCTGCAGAATAAAGAAGATCCTTCACCTGTTTTAAATTTTTTTCAGAAGGTTTCATCTGTTTAAGATTTCATCTGTTTATTCAGAAAGGGAGCATTTGAGATATGAATGATCAACGGGAAAAAATCATCATCCGCACCAGCATCACCGGCATTCTGGTCAACGTACTGCTTGCCGCATTCAAGGCAGTTACAGGTCTGATGTCCCACTCTGTCGCAATTGTGATGGACGCGGTCAACAACCTCAGCGATGCCCTGTCCTCTGTCATTACCATACTTGGCACGAAGCTTGCCGGAAAAGAGCCTGACAAAAAACATCCGCTCGGTTATGGAAGAATCGAATACCTGAGCGCCATGATCATATCCGTCATCGTGCTCTACGCCGGCGTTTCCTCCCTGGTGGAATCCGTAAAGAAAATAATCCATCCGGAAGTACCCGACTACTCTGCCACAGTTCTGCTGATCATCGCTGTAGCGGTTGTCGCAAAGGTCATTCTCGGAAGATTCGTAAAGAGAAACGGTCAGAAGGTAAAATCAGATTCCCTGATTGCCTCTGGAAGCGATGCGCTGAACGATTCCATCATCTCCGCATCCACTCTTGCGGCGGCTGTCATCTATCTTCTGTTTCACATCAGCCTGGAGGCCTGGCTTGGTGCCTTCATCTCCGCTGTCATTGTCAAATCAGGACTGGAAATGCTGCGCGATACCGTCAGCGAAATCCTCGGTGAACGGATTGACGCAGAGACTGCCCAGGCCGTGAAGCATACGATCTGCCAGGTGGAAGGCGTTCACGGTGCCTATGACCTGATCATAAACAATTACGGTCCGAACCGTCAGATCGGCTCCGTTCACATCGAAGTTCCGGACACCATGACCGCCTGTACACTCGACCGTCTGGAAAGGGAAATTACAAAGGAAGTGTTTGTGAAGCATCATGTCATCCTGACCGGGATATCGGTCTACTCCATGAACATGCATGATGCAGAAGCTGTCCGGATTGAAACCGGCATACGCAATATTCTCGAGGCATATCCGGATGTATTGCAGATGCACGGCTTCTATCTGGACCCGAAAGAAAAAGTGCTGAAATTTGATATCATCATCAGCTATGATGCGCAGAACAGAAGACAGATCTACAAAGAAATCGTAAAAAAAGTAAGCGACGCATTCCCGGAATATACACCGCAGGTACAGCTTGATTTCGATATTTCCGACTGAACAATAGCATGAGGCAAAAATTCCATTGACCATTTGTCAGAGCATTACCGGCTGTTCAAAGATGAATCCGCAGGTTATTGAAAAAGTACACGGCGAGGACTGTCTGACGAAGGCGCAAAGCGCCTGAGGAGTTCCGCAGCTTCACAATCCAGGATTCAGCTTTGTTACAGCCGGTTTGCGAATGACGACAGGGCAATGGAATCTTTGCCTGCACGCCAGTTTTTTACCAGTTCACGTTTTCGATCGCAGCCTTCTCTACCGCAAGCCCGTCCTTATAATGACGGATAAACGTCTCATATCCCTTCACCGTCTCCGGATCCGGATCCATCGTAACGCCCTCCATATTCGCGAAAATTTTTCTGTCCAGGTATTCCGGCAGGCTCTCCTTATCTGTCCCGCCCTCCAGCATATAGGCAGCCAGAAGCGCAATGCCCCAGGGTCCTCCCTCTGAAGCGGTCGGCATCACGGTAACAGGCGTATCGATCGCCGCGGCCAGGTACTTCTGCACACACCCGGGGGTGGTGAACAGGCCGCCATGGCCGGTAATCCGGTCGATTTTGACATGCTCTTCCTTCTGCAGAATATCCATGCCGAGTTTTACCGCGCCAAGCGAGGTGTAGAGCTGTGCCCGCATGAAATTTGCGAGATTCAGACGGCTTTCCGGCATGCGCACGTAGAGCGGCCGTCCCTCATTCAGCTTTGTAACGCCTTCTCCGGAATAGTAACCGTAGTTCAGCAGGCCGCCACAGTCCGGATCACCCTCCAGAGACTTGCGGCACAGGACGCCGTAGAGATCAACCCCATCAAGGTTCACGCCCATCATCTCCGCGAATTCTGCAAAAAGGTCATGCCAGGCATTGATATCTGTCGTTCCGTTGTTGGCATGGGACATGGCACACGGTTTTCCGTCCGGTGTCGTCACCATGTCAATCTCACGGTGCAGCTTCGACAGCGGCCGCTCCGTCACAATCATCGCGAAGGTTGAAGTGCCTGCAGATACGTTTCCGGTCCGCGGCGCTACCGCATTAGTCGCCACCATACCGGTACCGGCATCACCCTCCGGCGGACAAAGCGGGATCCCTGCCTCGAGCATACCGCTGTCATCCAGTATCTCTGCACCCTCCCGGGTCAGAACACCCGCCTGTGCACCGGCTGTCAGGACCTTTGGCAGCACATCCCGCAGCTTCCATGGATATCCAAAGGGCTCTGTCAGCGCATCAAAGCTGTCCACCATCTTCTGATCGTAATCCAGGGCATCGGAATCAATCGGGAAAATACCGGAGGCATCTCCGATTCCAATCACTTTCTGTCCGGTCAGAAGATAGTGTATGTAGCTGCTCAGCGTTGTGACAAAGCACGCATCCTTCAGGAAGCTTTCTCCATCCAGCATGTACTGGTAGAGATGGGCAATGGTCCAGCGCAGCGGAATATTGAAGGAAAAGCGGTCTGTCAGCACATCCGCGGCTTTCTGCGTATTCGAATTGCGCCAGGTCTGGAAGGCTGCCAGCGGTTTTCCATTC
>JAJGAH010000277.1 GCA_020844525.1 Eubacterium sp. | reverse complement strand
GCAATGTAGTAGGAAATACCGTGGGTTACCGTGACCATCGTACAGAGGGTATGGATGAGGAGGTTTACAAATATATCTCCCTTGAGGACCTGTATGCAAGAACCGGTATCCAGAAGGCTATTTTCAATACAATTTACCAGCTGATGGCGGTCAAGACAAAGCATCCGGAATATCTGGAGCAGGCAGAGACGCTTCTCTACGTACCGGATTACTTCCACTACCTGCTGACCGGAAAGAAGGTAAATGAATACACAGAGGCTACGACAGGACAGCTGATCAATGCAAAGACCAATGAGTATGACTGGGAGCTTATTGACAAGCTTGGATATCCGAGAAGAATTTTCCAGAAGCTTGTGATGCCGGGGACAAAGCTCGGGCACATTCGTCCAGAGCTGGCGGAAGAGATCGGCTATGATTTTGAAGTTGTTGTTCCATGTACCCATGACACGGGTTCTGCTGTTCTCTCTGTTCCGGCAAATGATGATGACTTCGTGTACATCAGTTCCGGCACCTGGTCACTGATGGGTGTCGAGAGGAAGACCGCTGATACCAGCGCGAAGAGCTGCGCTCTGAATTTCACCAATGAAGGCGGATACGACCACAGATATCGTTACCTGAAGAATATTATGGGACTTTGGATGATCAACTCTGCGCGTCATGAGGTGAACGACAAATACAGCTTCCCGCAGATTGTGGAGATGGCAGAGGCCGAGAAGGATTTTCCGTCCAGGGTGGATGCGAATGATGAGAGGTTCCTCTCACCGGACAGCATGATCGGTGAAATCAAGAAAGCCTGCGCAGAGAGCGGACAGAAGGTACCGGAGAATTTCGGGCAGCTTGCAACCCTGATTTACACGTCCCTGGCAGAATGCTATGCCAAAACCGAAAAAGAACTGGAGGAGGCCAATGGAAGAACCTATTCCAGAATCCATATTGTCGGCGGAGGCTGCAATGTGGATTACCTGAACCGTCTGACTGCGAAGGCAACCGGCAAGGAGGTTCATGCCGGGCCCAATGAGGGAACTGCAATCGGTAACATCACGGCACAGATGCTTGCCACAGGTGTATTCTCCAGTGTAGAAGAAGCCCGAGAGAATATTCATGAATCCTTTGGCATTAAGGTATACAGCCCGCAGGGCGAGCGGATTTCCTGATACGTCTCAGAAGATACGGAATTTCAAAGAGCACAGAATGGAACGGGAAACATTCCCATGCATACAGGCCTGCAGATGATAAATAATGCAGAAGTTTTTATTTTCAGGAGATGAAGATATGGCTACAATTAAAGAAAGATATGAAATTGCAAAAGAACAGTATGCGGCGCTTGGCATTGATACAGATGCCGCTATTGCAACACTGAAGGACGTTCCGGTTTCTCTGCACTGCTGGCAGGGAGATGATGTACATGGATTTGATTCCGACGGACAACTGACCGGAGGTATTCAGACAACTGGAAATTATCCGGGTATCGCGAGAACACCGGAAGAGCTGATGGCAGATATGGAAGAGGTCATGAAGCTGGTTCCTGGAAAGGTAAAGCTGAATCTTCATGCGAGCTATGCTATTTTTGAAAAAGGACAGAAGGTAGATCGTGACAAAATTGAGCCGAAGCATTTTCAGAAGTGGGTTGATTTTGCGAAGAAGCACCATATGGGCATCGACTTCAATCCGACATTTTTCTCTCATCCCTGTGTAGGTCCGGATGGTATGAACCTCTCAAGCGCAGATGAATATGTCCGCAAGTTCTGGATTGAGCATGGCAAGGCCTGCATCCGTATCGCCAGCTATTTTGCAGAGCAGACCGGTGAGGTCTGTGTCATGAACATCTGGACCGGAGATGGTCTGAAGGATGTTCCGGCAGACCGTATGGGCCCGAGAATGCGTTACAAGGATTCTGTAGATCAGATCCTTTCCGAGCCTTATGATTTCAACAAGGTTAAGCCCTGCCTGGAATCCAAGGTATTCGGTATCGGTGTGGAGGCTTTTACGTCCGGCTCTTCCGAGTTTGCGCTCAGCTATGCAGCGTTCAATAAGGACAAGCTCATTCCGCTGATGGACAATGGTCATTATCATCCGACAGAGGTGGTTTCCGACAAGATCCCGGCACTGCTGACGTTCTTCCCAGAGATTGCACTGCACATTACCCGTCCGATCCGCTGGGATTCTGATCATGTCGTTCTCTTTGACGATGAGCCGAAGGAAATGGCAAAGGAAATTGTCCGAAACAATGCGCTGAATCGTGTACACATGGCACTGGATTACTTTGATGCATCCATTAACCGCGTGTCTGCATGGGCAGTTGGCTTCCGCACCTGGCAGAAGTGCCTGCTGAACGCACTGTGCCTGCCCAATGAGCACCTCAAGGAGCTTCAGAATGCCGGCAACTTCACACAGCTGATGATTGATCAGGAGGCAGACAAGATGCTTCCGTTCGGTGATGTATGGGCATACTACAACGAGGTATGCGGTGCACCGCAGGAGGGAGCAGAGTATTCTGCAGAGATCAGCAGATACTGGAATGAGGTGCAGAGCAAGCGTCAGTAATGTATGGCTGCACGAGTGATATTCTGTATCACTCTGTTGTGAAGATCAAATGATGTATGAGCGTGAAATTGTCTTGAAATTCTCATGGCTTCGACAAGCAAGAAGTACTAAGGTTCTTCAATTTTGCTAAGACCGTTCAGAAAAAGTCAAAACTCGCTGCATTCTGCAGCTCAGACAGTTGACTTTTTCTGAACAATGCAAAATTTCATCACCAAGTACTTCTAGCATGTCTGCAGATGTTCGAATTTCAAGACAATTTCATAAACGCCAGAGATTTAACATAAATCATAGGATGATGATTCAGGGATTTTCATTCCTGTCTGCCGTCACGCAATACTGGTTTATTGCAGCTGACGTGCAGACAGCAGAGTGGAAGTCCCTGTTTTCTTTTATAGAAACAGTGATTTTGTCCAGTTTTTGGAAGCGTAAAATCTTGACATGGCGTTTCTTTTCATGCAGAATTGGCTTCAATGCCTTTGAAAAATGCAGTCTTGGAAAGGAAGGATGTTATGAGATTACTGCTGATCAGACACGGAGATCCGGATTACGTCAGAGATTCTCTGACGAAAAAGGGAGATGCTGAGGCGGCGCTTCTGGCAGATCTGCTCTCTGGTGAGAGGATTGATGATATATATATTTCACCGCTGGGAAGAGCGCAGAGGACTGCTTCTTATACACTTAAAAAGCTTGGCAAACAGGGCGTCACAAAGGAATGGCTTCATGAATTTTCATGTGAGATGGATATCAGCCATTCTGAACTTCTGAGGAAAGCCTATCCGGATGCCAGGCTGCTTGAGGATGGGACGCCGGTGAGAAGTATTCCATGGGATATGCTGCCGTCATTTCTGATGCAGGACCCGCGGTACCTGGATCCGGAGGACTGGAAAAAAACGCCTGTGGCACAGAACAGCAATGTGGAGGAGGTCTACAGCTGGGTTACTTCCTCCCTGGATGACCTGCTTGCGGATTATGGATACAGGCGGGACGGGGGATGCTACCGGGTCCTGCAGGAGTCCGATAAAACAGTGGCTTTCTTCTGCCATTTCGGCGTGAGCTGTGTGCTGCTTTCACATTTGTGGAATTGTTCACCCTTTATTCCCTGGCAGTTTCTGTGCATGCAGCCGTCCTCAGTGACAGAGCTGGTTACGGAAGAACGGGAGCAGGGGACCGCAGTGTTCCGGGCCCTGCGGATCGGAGATGTTTCACATCTGTATGCGGGTGGAGAAAAGCCTTCCTTTATGGGACGGTTCTGTGAATTGTACTCGGACAAAACGCAGAGGCACTGACGGTGCCGGAGCATTACGCAGGAGCGAAAGATCAGAAAAATACAGGGGCAAATCTGGAACATGTGCTGTACGGGTGTTATCACAGCAATATATGCTTGACACAGGAAGACAGTTTGGGTAATATGTAGACGTGTATAAATTCTATATCAGCTTTTCAGGTGAGATCCGTTAACGGGTCTAAGAGGGAATCAGGTGAGAGACCTGAACGATCCGGTCACTGTAAACGGGGAGCAGGATGCGATAACCATTGTATGTCCGCACATATGAGAAGGTGCATTGCGCAATGAT
>JAJGAH010000276.1 GCA_020844525.1 Eubacterium sp. | reverse complement strand
CATCGACCTTGATGACTTCCTCTTCAACTATTGATTCGACAGTCAAAAGCTCTTTAGGGTACTTTTACCAGGAAGTTCACACAGGTTTCAGGCCGATTCTCCCAAAAATATTGCGATTCTCCCAATGACACACTATAATTGGGAGAAAGCAAAGGGCGTATTGGGAGAAAATAATGCATATATTTGATTATAGTAAATATAATGATCATACTTGGGATAATGAAATATTATCTTATGTATCACAAATTCATGAGTATCGTGGGAAACAGGAGTTATATATCAGGCAAAAGCCTGTGGAATTGACCCGTCTGATAGAAATCGCAAAGATACAAAGCACGGAGAGTTCAAACAAAATTGAAGGAATCGTGACGACGAAGCCAAGACTAAGGGATCTGATGAATGATAAAACCACACCGCATAATCGTGACGAGGAAGAAATTCTTGGCCACAGGAACGTTTTGAATCTGATTCATGAAAACTATGCAGCAATTCCGATTCGCCCGTCCTATATATTACAGCTACACGGAGAGTTGTTGAAATTTACTACTTTTTCTTATGGTGGAAGATTCAAGACTACTGCTAATGAAATTGCAAAGACCTATCCCGATGGCAGAAAAGAAACTCTCTTTACGCCATTGGAACCATACGAAACACCAGAAGCAGTAGAAGGGCTCTGTAGTGAATTCAATAAGGCAGTCGAGAAAGAGGTTGTTGATCCATTAATTCTAATTCCTCTGTTTATCCTGGATTTTCTCTGCATACATCCCGATGGGAATGGAAGAATGAGCCGCCTGCTGACATTACTTCTGCTCTACCGTAATGGATACATGGTTGGGCAGTATATCAGTATTGAAAAAGCTATAGCTGATACAAAAGACAATTATTATGCAGCACTTGCTGCCTCAGATCAGGGCTGGCACACTTATGAAAATGAGCCCAAATATTTTATTAAATATATGCTGGGCGTAATTCTTGCCTGTTATAAGGAATTTGAGAAGCGGATCACAATTACAGAAAAAGCAGGTGTGAAGTCAACAGCATATGATATTGTGAAAGAATATTCCACCTTAGTAATCGGTACCTTTACCAAACGGGAAGCTTTGGAACATTGTCCAAGTCTGGGGAGTTCTTCTGTTGAGGCGGCATTGAAGAAGCTGGTAGAAGATGGAACATTAAAACGCCTTGGTTCAGGGAGAAAAACTCATTATGTGCGAGCTGAAAGTCTGCACTGATCAAAATAGATATGAATTAGAGCCTGCAACAATTTAACATCTGAAATATCTAATAGAAAAATATAATTGGAGTGCATAACCTGATTTTCTGCAGGAAGAAAAGAATGACATGAACAATAAGGTTCTCCGGAAAATTTTTATATTATGAAAATGCAACAAGTTTCATTTAATCGGAATACAGTTGCGTTTTTGCGCCATAAAAGCAAAATGACTTGACTAAAAAAGACTAAAAAAGCAACAAGTTGCATATTTGGTGTGAAGGGGGATTAAGATTTATGCAGGAAGAAGAAGTAGCAGTTCTGGTCAGAAAAGTGCAGAGAAAAAAACGGAAGAGCAGACAGTCGAGCTTAAAGCAGCTAACAAAGGCTTTCCATATAAGATTTATGATACTCTTTCGAGTTTTTCAAATCAGGATGAAGGCGGGGTAATCATCTTTGGTGTAGATGAGAAGGACGGATATAAGGTTGTCAGAGTGTATGACGCAAATGATATTCAGAAGAAGATCATGGAATCATGTTCTCAGATGGAGCCATCCGTCAGGGCATTAATAACAGTGGCAGAAATAGATGGTCATACTGTAGTGACTGCAGAAATTCCGGGAGTCGAGTTTGCCAGGAGGCCTGTTTATTATAAAGGCGTCGGCAGGCTGAAAGGTTCTTTTATCAGAGTTGGTGATGCAGATGAACCAATGAGCGAGTATGAGGTCTATAGTTATGAGGCATTCCGAAAACGTACAAGGGATGAACTCCGGCCTGTAGAGCACGCCAAGCTCAGTCTTTTTGAACATGCACGTGTGCAGCATTATCTTGAAGCCGTAAAAACGGAAAGAAAAAATCTGGCAGAATGCTGTACGGATCCGGAGATTCTTGAACTAATGGGAGTGACTGCAAATGAAATTCCCACTGTTGCCGGAACAATGGTGTTTTCACCTTATCCTCAGGCCTACTATCCACAGCTTTGCATTACTGCGGTAGTTGTTCCCGGGGTAAAAATAGGAGATACCGGTACTGATAATGAAAGATTTATCGATAACGAACGTATTACAGGACCGATTCCGGAAATGGTCGACAGCGCGGTTGAGTTTGTAAGAAGAAATATGCGTGTCAGGACGATTATAGATGATTCCGGAAAACGAGCTGATAAGCCGGAATATCCAATCAAAGCCGTAAGAGAAGCAGTTCTTAATATGCTGATTCATCGGGATTACAGTATATATACTGAAAATGTTCCTTTGAGTATAGAAATGTACCGTGACCGTATTGTATTTCGAAATCCGGGCGGATTGTTTGGAGCAGCGTCTGTCGAGCTCCTTGGCAAAGTAAGACCGGAAACAAGAAATGCCGCACTGGCAAATATACTGGAACTGTTGAATATCACAGAAAACCGTTATTCCGGTATTCCTACAATTTATCAAGAACTCAGTGCCGCAGGAATGGAGAAGCCTGTTTTCCGAGTACTGCATGGAGAGTTTTCTGTTACATTTTATAACGACATATATGGCTCCATGGAAGATATAGACAGGACAGACCTCAAAAGGGCAATCCTTGAATATTGCAGAACAGCAAGAAGCAGAGATGAAATAGTATCTTTTGCAGGAATGTCCAGATATTATGTCATGAAACGATTTGTAACACCCCTGATTGAAGAAGGGAAACTTGCAATGACCTTGCCAGAAAAGCCTCGCAGTCATTCACAGAGATATTACACGGTAAGATGAAATACAAACGGCATGAAGCAGTCTGATGGTTATTTGTTACAGCTGTATGGGCTATTGCTTTTCACAAAAAAGTCTAACTTGGCGGAAAAGGCAAAGAATAGTGGAGTAGAAAACCTTCTTATTATTGGCGATCGGTCTTGAGATGAATAAACTATATGCATTGATGGAGGTGTTGCATTGATGTGCCAGGAAGACGGATCGAATGTATTCAGCAGAGTATCCGAAGCATAAAGATAAGGCCCGATAGCCTCCGACTGGTATCAGTCTAAGCTATGGGGCCTGGTGGCGTCTGAACAGTAACTCGCCAAACACATAACGACGAAAAATACGTTGATAATAATTAAAAATAGCCCTATAATGAAATTGGTGTCGATATTATCAACAGAAAACACGTCATTATAAATATCGAGGCCATGTATGAAAATAGTTAGTATCAAAGCTTCAGGACTTCCATTATTCAAAGAAAATCTGGATGTCCATTTTTTTGCTTCTCAGAGAGTGCAGGATGGCGCAGAAGAGAATCTCTATCAAATCCTTCCGAAAGTCTTTCTGAACAATGTAAGTGGGTTTATAGGTATCAATGCTTCCGGAAAGACTACGGTTCTTCGGACAATAGACTTTGCACTTCATCTTCTCAACAATGATCCTTTGAACCATATTCAGACAAGAGATGTTCTTGGGAATACAGAGAAGGCCATATTCGATATTATCTTTTTGAGTAACCGGAAACAGGTCTGCCGTCTGGTTACAACAATTCGGGCAGAAAAGGATTATGTTAATTCCGAGCCCCGTTACAGCATAATAGAAGAAGAACTTTATTCAAAACCATTGGACAGCGTGAAATACAAAAAGCAGCTGACTGATTTTTCAGGCTGCGCGGATGTGGTCAGAAGAAATGGGACAGAGGATTTCCTTTTGGACGACATTAGTATTGTAATCGCAATAAATAAGCGGAATCAGGATCATGTTTTTATTTCCAGTCTGCTTGAACTTTCGAATGTCAATGTCCTGGAATTTACAGAAGAGATCCCGAATGAAATCATTAAATTTCTGGATCCAAGTATTGAATCCATTCACATAGATCATGATGACAAATGTGGTCAGATCCACCTGAAATTCATCGGCCAGGAAGAAATACTGCTGAATCGGGTAGAGGAACTGAACTGTTATCTGTCA
>JAJGAH010000275.1 GCA_020844525.1 Eubacterium sp. | reverse complement strand
GGTGTACCGGTGCCGGAATGGAAAGTATGCACTTTTTCTGCTGCAGGCAAGGTACGGAAACGCGCAGCTGCCGGAGGTGTCTGTGGTGGATATGCGCGAGGAACTGAAAAAAGGCAACCGTTCGATTCTCAGCATTGCCCTGCGCAAGGCGATCGGGCAGAGACTGGAGCGGAAGGAACAGACCATACTTTTTCTGAACCGGAGAGGCTACTCCGGTTTTATTTCCTGCCGGTCCTGCGGGGCCGTGATCAAGTGCCCGCACTGCGATGTCTCCCTGACCTTCCACGCAAACGGAAAGCTGGTCTGCCACTACTGCGGCTATGAGATCAGCCAGGTCAGCCGGTGCCCTTCCTGCGGTTCCCCGTATATTGGGGGCTTCCGCGCAGGCACGGAGAAGGTGGAGACCGAGCTGCACCGCTATTTTCCGGACGCGCGGGTCATCCGTATGGACGCGGACACCACCAGAAAAAAAGACGGCTACGCGAAGATCCTGCGTGCCTTCTCCTCCGGGGAGGCGGATATCCTGGTCGGGACACAGATGATTGTCAAGGGACATGACTTTCCGAGGGTCACACTGGTCGGCGTCCTGGCGGCGGACCTCTCCCTGTTTGTCAGTGACTACCGGGCAGCAGAGCGCACCTACCAGCTTCTGGTGCAGGCTGTCGGCCGCGCCGGGAGAGGAGACCTTGCCGGTGAGGCGTTTATCCAGACCTATCATCCAGAGCATTACAGCATACAGGCTGCCATCCGGCAGGATTACGATGCCTTCTATGAGGAAGAGATCACGGCCAGGGAAATGATGCACTATCCGCCCGCCTGCAATCTGCTCGCCATCCATGGCTCTGCCGCGGATGAGGAGCGGCTGGGCATCGCGATGGCGCACCTGAAGAAATACCTGATCCGGAACCAGAGCCGCGAGACAGTCATCATCGGGCCGGCCCCGGAGAACATCCGGAAGATTCAGGATATCTACCGGCAGGTGCTTTATGTGAAGGATCCGGATGAGAAGCGGATCATCCGGCTGCGAAGGCTGGTGGAGCGGTTCATTGAGATCAATTCCGGGTTTAACCGGATGATGTTTCAGTACGACCTGAATGCATAATGTGTTATTGCAGACAGAAGTTTCACAGCCCGGTCGCCACTCGCAAACCGGCTGTAACAAAGATTTATCCTGGTTTTCGAAGCTGCGGAACTCCTCAGGCGCTTCGCGCCTTCGTCAGACAGTCCTCGCCTTGTACTTTATTGGAAAGGTACGGATAAATCTTTGAACAGCCGGTAATGCTCGGGCGAATGTGCTGTGAAATTTCTGCCTGCGGGGAGTGGTTGGCAGGCGGCAGCAGTAGTAATATTGAAAAATAATATAGAAATTTCTGCCTGCGGGGAGCTGGTGGCTGGCGGAAGTAGCGGCAATATAATATATAGAGATTTTTCACGTGAGCGAATGGATGAGCATTGGGAACGGTGGAAATTATCGTAATTTGCGTGTATAATGCATCCAATGCGGTTCATATTATTGGGTTTAATATACAGTAGAGATGTAGAGTAAGTAACGTAAGGAGATCGAGGAAGAAATGGCAATTAGAAAAATAAGGGAAGAGGGAGACCCCATCCTTTCCAAAGTGTGCAGACCGGTGGAGAAGATGAACCTGAGAACGAAGATCCTGATCCAGGATATGTTTGAAACGATGTACAATGCCTATGGCGTGGGTCTTGCGGGTCCGCAGGTTGGCGTGCTTCGCAGGCTCTGTGTGATTGATGTGGATGGGGAGCATCCCTATGTCTTTATCAATCCGGAGATCATTGAGCAGTCCGGTGAGCAGACCGGTGAGGAGGGCTGCCTGAGCATCCCCGGCATGTGTGCGCTTGTCACAAGGCCGGAGCACGTGAAGGTGCGGGCGCTTGACCTGAAAATGGAGCCCTTTGAGCTGGAGGCGGATGGCCTGCTTGCCCGGGCCTGCTGCCATGAGTTTGATCATCTGGACGGCATCATGTATCCGTCCCGCGCGCTGGAGCCGATTCACCCGGTAGACCAGGAGGGCGAAGCGGATGCGGAAGCTGAAGCCGCAGAAGAGGAAAAACTATAATTGGTTTGATGTATTGCGCTGCATTTATTTACGCGTGACGGGCATATTTGCCGGCTATCCAGTAATACATCGGGTACTTGCAATAGAAAATATTATAATACAGCGGCCGTTTGCAAGAGAAAATAATATTCCGAGTACATATATATTTACGCGGCATTGGGAGGATTTGGATGAGAATTGTATTTATGGGAACACCAGATTTCGCAGTAGGCACTCTTCTCGCTATGGCGGATGCCGGCCATGAAATTGTCGGCGTTGTCACACAGACCGACAAGCCCGTCGGGCGGAAGCAGGAGCTGAAGCCGACGGCGGTGAAGGCGGCGGCCCTGGAGAGGGGCTTTACCGTATATCAGCCGGCGAAGTTGCGCAAAAATCCGGAGTTTCTGGAGACGCTGAAGGGGCTGGTACCGGATGTGATTGTCGTTGCCGCCTATGGAAAAATCATTCCTAAGGAGATACTTTCTCTTCCGAAATACGGCTGTCTCAATGTGCATGCGTCTCTTCTCCCAAAGTATCGCGGGGCTGCTCCGATTCAGTGGGCGGTGATCGACGGTGAGGAAAAATCCGGCGTCACCATCATGCAGATGAATGAGGGGCTGGATACCGGCGATATGCTTGCGACTGTCGAGGTGCCGATTACGGCGGACGAAACCGGCGGCTCCCTGTTTGACAAGCTTGCTGCGGCAGGCGCAAAGCTTCTGGTAGAAACCCTCCCGAAGGTGGAGGCAGGCACGCTGCATCCGGTGAAGCAGCCGGAGGAGAGCCCGACACCCTACGCCCGCATGATCCGCAAGGAGGATGGAAAAATAGACTGGTCGCTCCCGGCGGCAAGGATCGAATGTCTGGTCCGTGGCATGAACCCGTGGCCGTCAGCATTTACATCACTGAATGGTAAAGGGCTGAAGATCTGGAAGAGCCATCTGGACCATACAGTGCCTGCAAATCCGGCAGCGGTACCAGGCACTGTACTTTCCATAGATGGCGGCCTGCTTGTCCAGACCGGTGATGGCGTGCTCTGCATCACAGAGCTGCAGCTGGAAGGAAAGAAGCGGATGCAGGCATCTGATTTTCTGCGGGGACACGCGGTGGAGACGGGTACTGTGCTGGGAAAGTAACATGCCGGGAAAGTGACAAGATGTGGATCATACCTTTATAACAATTTTTGAACGTAGGATTAATATAGTGGAATTTATATAAATTGAAGGGAGAGATGCTTATGTATGGCGGATACGGATATTATTTTGACTGGACCTATCTGCTGGTCATTCTTGCCTTTTTTCTCTCACTGATCGTGCAGACGACCATGCAGAGCACATTCAGAAAATACAGCAGGGTGCCCAGCTCCTATGGCATGACAGGCGCGGATGTTGCACACCGTATACTGGAGAGTGAAGGCATCTATGATGTTCAGGTCTGCCCGGTCCGCGGTAACCTGACCGATCACTATGATCCGCGGTCAAAAACGGTGAATCTTTCTGAATCCATCTACAGCAGCACATCGGTCGCCGCCCTCGGCGTGGCAGCTCATGAGTGCGGACATGCGATACAGGACGCAAAGGGCTATACGCCGCTTCGTGTCCGCTCCGCACTGGTACCGGCGGCGAATTTCGGATCTCAGTTTTCATGGATTCTGTTTTTCCTCGGACTTCTATTTTCCTCCGGATTTCTCACCAGACTTGGCATCCTGCTGTTCTGTCTGGCGCTGCTGTTCCAGCTCGTGACACTTCCGGTCGAATTCAATGCATCACACCGCGCGATGCAGAAGCTGAAGACCATGGGCATGGAAGATGGACAGGAGCTCTCCGATACCAGAAAGGTTCTGACAGCGGCTGCTATGACTTATGTGGCAGCGGTTTGCGCTTCCCTGCTGTATCTGCTGCGAATGCTCATTCTTTCGGGAGGAACACGCCGCCGTGACTGATCGTATGAAAGTAAATATCAGGGAATTATCACTTGAGACTCTGCTCGCCATCCTGCAGGACGGCCGGCAGAGCCATTTCGTCATTCGGGATGTTCTTGCCAGGTATGGATGGCTGACGGACCAGGAACGCG
>JAJGAH010000274.1 GCA_020844525.1 Eubacterium sp. | reverse complement strand
CGGCACAAACCGCTTTACAAGAGAACACACGTCTTCTGTTCCAAAGGTTCCATCCGTCGTGTGTGCCGTACTTTCCTCCTCCAGCCGGGTAAAGGACCCAAGAAGGAGGCCGCTGATCTTCTGAAAAACGCCCATGCTCTTCAGCTGTGACAGACATGTAATCACCTGTGGCATCCCTCCGCCAAGAGATTCCAGCAGCAGGACCTTTCCGGTCACATCCGGAAAATACGCCGTTCCTGCAAGCTTGAGAAAGCAGCGCATATTTCCTCCGACCACCGTGCCGCTGAGCATTCCGCCGGAAATCCTGTGTACCGGAGGCGCAAACAGCGCGTCTGATGTGCCAGCCATCCATGAGGCAAAACGCTCCTTCTGTAATGCCTGACAGTCACCGGATACCGTCTTGCAGGCCTGATAGAGCACACTTTCCTTTCCGGTGCGCGCATATATAGCATTCAGCAGTGTTGTCAGGTCACTATATCCCCAAAGTCTGGCACGGCTGTCACGAATCACCTGAAAATCCAGAAAATCCAGCAGTTCATTAGCCATGTCGCCACCCGAAACATCAAAGATTTCCACCATGTCCGGATCAGCAAACATCTGAGTGAGAACATCTGCCTTTGCGCTTCCACTGACCGGATCGGCATACATCATTTCCGCCGGACTGGTGACAACCTCAAAACCCATTGTCTTCAGAAAATCAGCAAGCCTGACAACAATCTCCTGGCGGCTCCTGTCCAGAGGATCTGAGCATGCCACAATTCCCGCTTTTTTCACAGGCATCTTACTCTCCTTTTTCTATCCTTCTCTCCACGCTTTCCGCATTTCTGCGAATGGACTGTTTCAGATTCTCCCTGTCTTCCTGAATTTCCTGCTGGATATCCTGCTTCTGGTTTGCCATCTCCTCCTTCTGTCTCTGAACCTCTTCATCTGAAAGAGTGCGGACTCTGAGTCCTTCCGCAATGTTTTCCCCGATCTTTTTTCCGCCGCCTTTTCCATCATCCTTCCTGTCCCTGTTTTTTACGCTGAAATAACCGATGATGCTGAAGACAACCGCGCCGACAAAGTTCACCATCAGGTCCTTCATCGTGTCGATAATGCCAATGTCCAGATAGCCCCCATTGATCACATACTGCTTGCCACCTGCTGTCTCAATGATCGTTTTTGTAATATTGGACACCTTGACCGGTATCTGAGAATGGGTGGGATCCAGTGTGACAGAACCAAAGGCCTTCACGATAAAATCCTTCTGCATGTCCAGATAAAAAAACTGGTCCATAGTAAATTCAATAAATTCCCAGATCACACCGATCGTCATGGAAAAACAGAAGGCAACAACTGCCAGATAGATCGGAGACAGATTGAGCCTGCTGCTCTTCCTGTTCAGTATATCCACCAGGGAAAAACCGATCGCTGCGCACAGAAATCCATTGATCGTATGGAGCATCGTGTCCCATCCAGGAATTGCCGTATAATAATGATTGACTTCCCCGAGAATCTCTGCCGCATAGATAAAAAGATAGATAATCTTCTCGAAAAGAGGTGGTATTTCCAGCTTCAGCTTTTCCTCAAAAAAAGACGGAAGAAGAAACAAAAACAGTGAAAGAATGCAGATCGCGAATCCCTCAAAATTTTTTGTCAGGAAACAGCGGACCGCTGTAATGATGACAAGGATCCTTAGAATCGAATACAGAATAAAGGTTTTCCTGTCAAGACGGATTCTGTTTCTAAGATATTCTACCCTTTTCCATAAATGAGGCATGTAACTCTCCCAAAGCCGCAGGCTGTTAAAAAATCAATCTCATCGGTCAATGACATCTGTCGCTGTGTATGGTGAATTTCCCCGGCAGCGTCAGACATGCCGTCCGGGACTTATTCCGGATGGAAAAAGCTGATAATTTTGGAAATGGCCAGATCCATAATATGCGGGTCCGAAAACGGATGGTCCGCATTCTCAACCGGAAGCAATTCGATGACATTATCTTCCGCAAACTGACGGATTTCCTCAAAAGGAATAAATTCATCCTTTGTTCCATGCAGAATCAGCATGTCGTCTGCAAAGTCAAAATACTCCATCCTGCGGACATCCACCGCCTTCAGCTGTTCAAAAAATTCCTGTGTCAGTTTGATTTTCCTGGTGTATCCGCGGACGATTTCCTTTCCCCTGTTCAGCTTCGCCTGCTCCTCATCCGTAATATCTGCTGTCATAATCTGGTAGATATTGATCGCCGGACACCGCAGAGCGATTTTGTGAAATGGATTACCATATTCCTTCAGATAACGGAGAGTAAAATACCCGCCCAGACTTGTTCCATAGGCGTACAATTTTTCAGCGTGCATTTCTTCCAGTGCATGCTGCACCACAAGCTGATAATAGGTCATGCATTCATCCGGAAGCAGGCGGTTCCTGGAATCTGCACCATGACATGGCCAGTCAAACACAACTACGCCAAAATGCTTGTATTTGGCAATCAGCCGTTCCGCAAACTTTTCCGTGGCACTGTTGTCCTTGTTGCCGCCAAAACCATAGGTGGCAATGACGATGTCTGTGACTGCGCGAGGATCCTTCCCAAGGTAATATTTACACCGGATGCTGAATTTCTGTTCATTAATATCAAAATACTTTACCACGAGCCGGGTTCCTGCCTTCTATTATTATTTTTAATAAGCTCTTAATACTGTAATGGTTCACCATCGACAGACATCAGATCCACACTCTTTTTATGCGCCGGAGCTGTGTGGAGAATCATATAGCTTCCCTTCCTGTCATAGCGTCTGGAACGGGTCAGACTTCCGGGATTGAGCACCAGAATACCATTCTGCTCCTTGATTTCCGGCACATGCGTGTGCCCGTAGCATACAATATCTGCATGGTTCCGGGCAGCCGCACCTGCCAGCACATCTGTATCAAAATCCACATAGTGATGGTGACCATGCACAATCATGACACGGAAATCTCCGATATCAGAAATTTTCTCCTCCGGAAATTCCGATCGCAGATCACAGTTGCCCTGTACCGCGAGCAGGCGGAATTCCGCCCGGTGTTCCAGTACCAGGTCCAGATTGCACTGGAAATCCCCGCAGTGGACCAGCACGTCAAATGGCCACTCTCTCTGGATGATCCGGTTCATCGCAGCGATATCGCCATGATTGTCGGACATAATGAGCACCTTGTTTTCTGCTTTATTCATAGTCGCCTCTCTATAGGATGATGTCAGTGTCAAAAAATATACTGCCTTCTGAACCCTATATCACAGGATTCCTTATTGCATAAGCATAATAGATCTGCGGGTATTAAAGCCAGGCACGGATCTGCTGATATACCCCTTCTCCGTCAAGCAGGTATTTGTGCAGCAGGCCGACGGCCGGTCCGGACTCTCCATACACATCCTTTACGCCGATCCGAAGCACAGGCACAGGTGCCTTCGCAGAAAGCGTCTCGCAGACTGCTCCGCCCAGTCCTCCGATAATGGAATGCTCCTCCACTGTGACAACCCTGCCGGTCTTCTTTGCAGAAGCAATGACAAGTTCTTCATCCAGCGGTTTGATGGTATGAATATTGATAACCTCAGCATCCACGCCATCCTTCGCCAGCATTTCTGCTGCCTCCAGTGCAGATTCTACCTCCAGGCCTGTTGCGATAATGGTCAGGTTCTTTCCTTCCCGCAATGTGATGCCCTTCCCGATCTCGAAATGATAGGACGGATTGTCATTGATTACCGGAACTGCCAGACGTCCGAAACGCAGGTAGACCGGTCCCTTATAGGCGTATGCGGCAGCAACCGCTGCTCTTGCCTCTATATCATCCGAGGGCACAATGACCGTCATTCCCGGAATCACACGCATCAGGGCGATATCCTCCAGGCACTGATGGGAGGCACCGTCCTCACCAACGGAAATACCCGCATGGGTCGCACCGATCTTGACGTTCAGATGCGGATAGCCAATGGAATTTCTGACCTGCTCATAAGCTCTGCCCGCAGCAAACATGGCAAAGCTGCTGGCAAATGGGACCTTCCCTGTCGCCGCAAGTCCCGCTGCGATAGCCATCATATTGCCTTCTGCAATACCGCAGTCAATGTGGCGCTCCGGAAAGGCCTTTTTGAAAATACCTGTCTTTGTCGCGCCTGCCAGATCCGCATCCAGCACC
>JAJGAH010000273.1 GCA_020844525.1 Eubacterium sp. | reverse complement strand
GATCAGTACAGATACGTACGGACACATCGGTATCATGAGTGCCAGGCTGCTCATAGGAAATGCCGCCGGCAAGGGTGCATACCAGGTCACGAAGAGATTTTACGGTGTCCACATCAAAGAGTGAACCGACGCCCTGAACGGCTACGGCAAGACGTTCCAGTCCCATGCCGGTATCGATGTTCTTCTGAACGAGATCGGTATAATTACCATGGCCATCATTGTTGAACTGGGAGAATACGACATTCCAGATCTCCATGTAGCGGTCACCCTCTCCGCCCATGACATCCTCCGGTCCGTTGCCGAATTCCGGTCCACGGTCGTAGTAGATCTCGGTGCAGGGGCCGCAGGGGCCGGAGCCGTGCTCCCAGAAATTGTCCTCCTTGCCGAATTTGTAGATGCGCTCGGCAGGAATGTGCATGTCATTCAGCCAGATATTGTAGGATTCGTCATCGTCGACATAAACAGAGGGATAGAGTCTGTCTGCGTCAAGACCGACGACCTCCGTCAGAAATTCCCATGCCCACGGGATTGCCTCTTTTTTGAAATAGTCTCCGAAGGAGAAATTGCCCAGCATCTCGAAATAGGTGCCATGGCGTGCCGTCTTGCCAACGTTCTCCAGATCACCGGTACGAATACACTTCTGGCAGGTGGTCACCCTTCTTCTCGGCGGGATTTCCTGACCGGTGAACCAGGGCTTCATCGGAGCCATGCCGGAATTGATGATCAGCAGGGAATTGTCGTTGTGCGGAACAAGTGAAAAACTGTTCAGACGCAGACATCCCTTCGATTCAAAAAATGAAAGGAACATTTCACGGAGCTCATTGACTCCGTATTTTTTCTTTGGTGCCATAACAGATAGATCCTCCTGCTTTCGTGAACTCTGCAGTTGTTCACGAATTATTTATGTGAAAAAAATTCCGTACGTCACTGCCCGTCGGCAGCACGTACGGAATTTATGATACCACCAGAATGCGGATCCCGCAATCCACAGCTTATTCCACAATGACCTTCTTGATGTTTTTCTTGCCCTTCCTGACAAGAAGTCCATCCCCGGGGATGTCGGATTTCTTCACTTCATATTTGAAGTCATCGATTTTCTGATCTCCGAGAGTGATGCTGTGGTCCTTTGTAATGGCGCGGCGCGCATCGGAGCGGGAAGCGCACTGCTCTGTCTTAACCAGAAGGCTGATGATGTCGATCGCCTGGTTTTCATTGAAATCTTCGGCAGTGAGCACAACGGAAGGAACGGTGTCCAGGCTGCCGGTGCCCTTAAACACTGCCTCTGCGCCAGCACGTGCCTTTTTTGCCTCATCCTCGCCGTGCACAAGGGATGTCAGCTCATAGGCGAGGATGGATTTTGCCTCGTTCAGCTTGCTGCCCTCCCACTTGTCCATCTCATCGATCTGCTCCAGAGGAAGGAAGGTCATCATGCGCAGAAATTTCAGCACATCTGAGTCATCTACATTTCTCCAGTACTGATAGAAGTCATAGGGCTTGTACTTGTCCGGGTCCAGCCACACAGCGCCGCCGGCAGTCTTTCCCATCTTTGTTCCGTCGTGCTTGAGGAGCAGGGAGATTGTCATAGCATAGGCGTCCTTATTCAGCTTTTTGCGTATCAGATTGATGCCGCCAAGCATGTTGGACCACTGATCGTCACCGCCAAACTGCATCTGGCAGCCGTAGTCCTGATACAGTCTGTAGAAATCATAGCTCTGCATCAGCATATAGGAAAATTCCAGGAAAGACAGACCGGTCTGCATGCGGTTTACGTAGCAGCGGGCACGGAGCATCTCGTTCACATTGAACTGGGAACCGATGTCTCTCATAAACTCCAGGAAATTCAGATCACGGAGCCAGTCTGCATTGTTGACAATCTGTGCCTTTCCGTCGCCGAATTCGATGAAACGGGACATCTGCTTCTTGAAGCATTCCACATTGTGGTCAATCATGTCTACGGTCATCATTTTCCGCATGTCCGTGCGGCCGGACGGATCACCGATCATGGCGGTACCGCCTCCGACAAGGGCGATGGGCTTATTGCCGGCTGCCTGCAGACGTTTCATCAGCAGCAGTGCCATGAAGTGTCCGACATGCAGGGAATCTGCGGTCGGGTCAAAGCCGATGTAAAAGGTGGCCTTACCCTGGTTGATCAAGTCGGCAATTTCCTTTTCATCCGTCAGCTGTGCAAGCAGGCCGCGCGCCTGCAGTTCTTCGTAAAGTGTCATAATATTACTCCTTTTTCCTGTTCGAGTCCGGGATCCGTGAGAAGATTTTCTCCGTCTGCGGCTGTCGTCGCAAGTGTGTCACAGCGTTCGTTGAGCGCATTTCCATCATGGCCCTTTACCCAGACAAAGGTTACCCGGTGCGGTTTTTTGGCTTCCAGAAGCCGTTTCCAGAGATCGATGTTCTTTACCGGTTCATTCTTTCCCCTCGTCCAGCCCTTCCGGATCCAGGAATCGATCCAGTGCTGGTTGAAGGCATTGACGAGATATTGCGAGTCGGAATGGAGCGTGACATCGCAGGGGCGGGTCAGTGCTTCCAGCGCAGCAATCGCCGCCATCAGCTCCATACGGTTGTTTGTTGTTTTCTTGTAACCGGCAGAGAGTTCTTTTTCATGAAGCGTATTCCTGCTGTCCATATACTGCAGAACGCAGCCGTACCCTCCGGGGCCGTCCGGGTTACCGCGGGCGGCTCCATCGGTATATATTTCTACATGCATATATTGTCTCCCATTGTATTGAAGTCTTTTGCGGCATTCATCATGGCTGCACGCCAGGACCCAATTCGCCGCATGTGCTCTTCGTTCGCAATGCACCTGTCGGTATTTTCAGACAGCCGGCAGATTATAACGCACTCCGGATTTCCTTCTGACGTTCCTTTGCATATGCCTCAAAGGTATCCAGTGTGTACTGAATGATCTCGTCTGTATGTGCAAGAGAGAGGAACATCGCTTCGAACTGTGAGGGAGCCACATTGATGGAATGCTCCAGCATGAACCGGAAGTATCTTGCGAATTCCTCTGTGTCTGCCGTCTTGGCGATAGAATAGTTCGTCACCTCTGCGTCTGTGAAGAAGACGGAGCCAAGGGAGCCGATGTGATTGACTGTGGCAGGCATATTGTACCTGCGGATGATTTCCTTCATGCCATCATACAGCTTGTTTCCACGGTCAGCAAGCGTCTGATACTCACTGCGGTTCTTATACAGGATTTTCAGCTGGGTCAGACCCGCGGCCATCGCAACAGGATTTCCAGAAAGTGTGCCGGCCTGATAAACAGGGCCAAGCGGAGCTACCATCTCCATGATTTCCTTTCGGCCGCCGTATGCGCCTACCGGCATGCCGCCGCCGATAATCTTCCCATACGTCACGAGGTCCGGTGTGATACCGAACAGCTCAGCCGCACCGCCAAAGGCTAGGCGGAATCCGGTGATGACCTCGTCGAAGATCAGAAGCGCATGATATTTTGTGCAGAGCTCGCGGAGTCCCTGCAGAAATCCCTGCTGTGGAGGAACTACGCCCATATTGGCTGCAACCGGTTCTACAATCACGCAGGCAATCTCATCCGGGTTTGCCTGAAACAGCTCCTCAACGCTGGGAATATCATTGTACACGGCGCTGAGCGTGTCCTTTGTACATCCATCCGGAACGCCGGCGCTGCCGGGAATGCCCTGTGTCATCAGTCCGGATCCGGCATCTACAAGCAGGCAGTCACTGTGCCCATGATAATTGCCGGCAAATTTGATGATTTTATTTCTGCCGGTGTATCCTCTGGCGAGACGGATGGCACTCATCACAGCCTCAGTTCCGGAGTTCACCATGCGGATCATGTCGACATGAGGGATTCTCTCACAGATGTACTCTGCGATTTCGACCTCGAGAGCGGTCGGGGTGCCAAAGCTTAAACCATTCTCGGCAGTGCGGACGACAGCATCGAGTACTTCCTCATTGTTATGTCCGAGGATCATGGGTCCCCAGGAGCAGATATAGTCGATATACTTTGTCCCATCAACATCAAAAATGTAGGGCCCGGTGGATCCCTGAATGAATTTCGGTGTCATGCCGACATTCTGCCAGGAGCGGACCGGAGAATTGACGCCTCCGGGAATTACTTTCTTTGCACGCTCCATGAGAAGTGCGGAGCGGTCCT
>JAJGAH010000272.1 GCA_020844525.1 Eubacterium sp. | reverse complement strand
TGCTCCCTGGTCACCGCACCGGCCTTCTTTGCCGCAAGCAGGCGCTCCGGGAAGCCACAGCCCATCTTCACATCGTTTCCGGCGACGCATTCCTTATACTGCTCACCGCGTCCCCACCAGTCTGTGGTCACTGTACCATCATAGTTCCACTCACCACGCAGAATGCCATTAAGCAGGTCGAAATTCTCAGAGGCGCGATGTCCATTGATCAGATTGTAGCTGGTCATGACAGACCCTGGATTTGCCTCCCGGATCACAATCTCAAACTGCCTCAGATAAATTTCTCTCGCAGCACGCTCCGACACGCGGGAATCAGAATTCTTCCGGTTGGTTTCCTTGTCATTCAGCGCAAAGTGCTTCAGGCAGGCAGATACATGGCTGCTCTGGATGCCGTGAACCATAGCTGCAGCCTGCTTTCCCGCCAGAAGCGGATCTTCCGAATAATACTCAAAATTTCTGCCGCACAGCGGGCTTCTGTGAATGTTTACAGCAGGCGTGAGCCAGACATAGATGTTGTTTTCTCTGGCCTCCTCGCCGCCGGCAGCGCCAACTGTATACACCACATCCGGATTCCAGGTGCAGGCAAGAAGGGTGGCACAGGGGAAGGCTGTCGTGCGCACGCCCGTCTCTTCATCAAACCGGACACCTGCTGGGCCATCCTCCGTCATGATATTCGGCACACCCGCCTCGGGCAGATTGCCCCAGCCAAAGGTGTTGGCACAGCCGGTATTTGGTGTACCGGAGAGCAGCCATGCAAGATCCTCGTCTGAAAGAGAACGGATAAAATCGTCACGTGTGATCTTTCCCTCTGCAACGTCTGCGAGCTGCGGACGCTCCGGCGCTTCAAAAGTCTTGTAGGATTTACGGTACCGTGTCTCCGGGGCCACACATTCGATTTCCTCGGGATATTTCAATGGCGTAAAAATATTTTCATCCGGATCCGGCTGTTCATGCACCGGGAGTGACTCAAAGGTTCCATCTGACAGCATGCGCTTACTCAATTTTTCCGGGACCAGCCTTGGCTGACACTGCTCTGTCACAACTGTGTATGCGAGATTCCAGGTGAAAATTTCATCCGACTGTACCTTACAATCCGCCTCCTGTACCTTCGCTCCATACCGGAATTGTGATTGCAGGTTCTCCCTCGATAACGGCTGAAGATCACCACGGACATCTGTGCCCACATAGAAATGGTATGTGCCGGCTTCGAGCACCCATGCAGATTTCTGAACTTTTCCAAGATCATCATAGCTGGACATCCGGGCTGCAGGAAGAACCAGCTCCACCCTCTGACTCTCTCCAGGCTGCAGCAGGCGCGTCTTCTGGTAAGCGCCCAGCACACGGGACGGCTTCCCCAGCAATCCCTGGGGCGCACTGTAATACAGCTGCACAACCTCTTTCCCGCTGCAGCTTCCGGTATTGGTCACGCAAAGGGAAATATGAATATTTCCAGGATTCCGCACCAGTTTCTCCGTCTTGTTTCCCTGTACTCCAGTCTGGCAGTTATCTTTTGCCTGTTTTCGCTCCAGATCCCCGGCCGGAAACTGATCTGTATTTTCTGCCGGCTCCATCCAGCCTATAACATCAGAAAGCATAAAGGTCGTATAGGAAAGGCCAAATCCAAACGGATAGACTACCTTCTCCGCTTCCTTCGGTATGGTCTCGAAGTACCGATAGCCGACATAGATATCTTCGGTGTAATCCACATAATCATCGGAGGCGTGAAAGCCCTCCGTGGACGGATAATCCTCCAGCGTTCCGGCAAAAGTATCCGCGAGCTTTCCGGACGGATTTCCGTGGCCCATCAGCAGCTCGGCCGCCGCATCTCCACCTTCCATTCCGCCCTGCCAGGTGATCAGGGCCGCCGAAATATCAGCATTGTCCCGAATCCATCTTGTATCGATCATGCCTCCGACATTGAGCAGAACAATGACCTTCGGGAAATGCGCCGTTACCACATGAAGCATCTGCTGTTCCGCTTCGGTCAGATAAAAATCCGAGTGTGCAAAAATCCGGTCTGCCAGATGGATGTGGGTAAAGCCATCCTCCGGCTCAAATGCCGGTCCGCCAAAATCTGATTTTCTGTCCCATCCCTCGCCAGAGTAGCGGCTGAAGGATACAATGGCGGTATCCGTCCAGGCAGATGCGCGTACTGCCAGATTCTCAGGAAGCTCCGGTTCCGGAATCAGCCCGGGGATACCGCCCCGGCTGTACTGCTCCTGCACATAGTCCTTGTAAAAGGCAGCGCTCTCCTGGAAAACAGATACCTCATCCCGAAGGGCCAGCAGACCATCCAGAATATTATGGACATAAGGTGCCGCCACATCTCCGGAACCACCGCCTCCTTTTACATAGTCGATTGTTCCCTTGCCAAACAGCGCCACCCTGGCTCCCCGCTGCAGCGGGAGTACATGATCACGGTTCTTCAGAAGAACCATTCCTTCCTTTGCCGCTTCTCTGGAGACCGCAGCATGCTCTGCAGATGCCGTAACCCTTCGTCCATCCTTCCCAAGCGGAAGATTTGGTGTAAACCTTGCTCTCACCCAATGTGCCATACTACTTCTCCTTCCCTCATCCAAAAGAGCCCATTCAATACTACCAGAGAATATATGACGCAATGCTGCGCAGGAACCGCAGCATCTCTACCCTTGCGCCAACCATTGCACCGCTCGTGCGCAGTTTCTTTTCCATGGTGCTGGAGAAGAAAAGCTCTTCTACCGGTCTGTAGGCATGCTCAAAATAGGCATGGGGCATATTTCCGGCAAACATCTCATACACACGTACACCAGCCTGCCGGAGCATGGCCCCATATGCAGCATCCTCATGCCGCAGAATATCCCGTCCCGCAATGATAAGTGCAGTATCCGGCAGACCTTTCAGATCCTCCCTGCCGGCAAATGCCGGAGAAACCAATGGGTCTGCGGAATGTGCGGCATCAATATATAGCGAATTGAAAAGTTCAAACATTTCCTTTTCCTGCGCATTTGCCCCTTTATGAACCGGATCCGTCTGCATATCCAGGTATGGATACACAAGAATCTGACTTCTCCAGATTTTCCCGCCGCGTCTGTTTGCCAGGATCGCAGCAGAAGCAGCCAGATTGCCTCCGGAGCTGCAGCCCATCAGTGCCACCTTCGACGGAGCAAAGCCAAAATCAACACTGTGCCCGATCAGCCAGGTACTCACATCGATCACATCCTCCACAGGATCGGGAAAATGATAAGCAGGAGCCATTCTGTAATCCACCGAGACGACATCTGCATCCAGCGCTCTGGAGACATCCAGCCACATGGCGTCATTGAGCGCACCTCCACCCATCAGGCAGCCGCCTCCGTGCAGGCCGATGATCAGGGGTGCCTTTGTATCGGGACCGGACTGCCTCTCTCTTTTTCTCTTGTAATAGACAACCTCGACTGTCCTTCCATCCAGCGGAATCTGCACTCTTTTTCCGCTGACCTTCACCTCTGCATTCTGAACACGCTGGGCCGCAGCAACGCGCAGCATGGTTTTCTGAATTTCTGTATATTCTGTCAAAAATCAGACCTCCCAATAAACCCTCTGACCTTCACATGGCACAGGAATCCGGTGAACGCATTTCATCCTCTTCTCTTTTGGCGTCATCCCGCTCATATCCATACGCCTTGTGGAAAGAAGCATTGACTTCATCCAGCTCCATTTTCCCGTAAATATAGGCATCATACCGATCAATAATGCCCTGCATACACCCGTCGCAAAGACCATCTGTGATTCCGAGGGATTCCTGAACGATTTTGCGGCGTTCCTCCTCTGTTGTATTCCTGATCAAATACTTCTCACTTGCCATCGTATCCCTTCCCTTCTAATAGTACAATATTATCAAAATCAGCTAGTTATCGCAATCGGGCAACGAAAACAGAAAACGTCAAAAAAGGCTTCTTTGCTGTCAAATGCAAAAAAGCCTTTACAATTTACAATTACTTTCTCTGATTTACAGGCTTTGCAAGCTCACAAAACATATCCACCGCAACCGGCAGAATCTGGTCATTGAAGTCGTAACCCGTTGTGTGCAGCGCCGGGTATGTCTCTCCGTTACCGATATAGAAGATGGCACCGGGTCGCTGCTTCAGATACCAGCCGAAGTCCTCAGAAGCACGCCAGAGTTTATCCATGTG
>JAJGAH010000271.1 GCA_020844525.1 Eubacterium sp. | reverse complement strand
GAAAAATCTATTGTTCTTCCGTCAATGCGCGCTGGCGTCCCGGTTTTAAACCGGAACATCTCGATGCCATTGGCCTTCAGAGAATCTGTCAGATGTGTTGCAGCCTGTAAACCGTTCGGCCCTGTATAATTAACCGTATCACCATACAGACATCTGGCATTCAGATATACACCTGTACACAGGACAACAGCCTTGCTGTGATAAATGCCACCAGAAAATGTCTTCACTCCCCTACAGACTCCATCCTCAACAATCAGCTCCGCAACCTCAGCCTGTTTGATCGTCAGATGATCTTGATTTTCAAGCACACGACGCATGCTTCTGCTGTACTCACTTTTATCTGCCTGGGCACGAAGAGAATGAACAGCGGGGCCCTTGGATTTATTCAGCATTTTGGACTGAATAAAGGTGCGGTCAATATTTTTTCCCATCTCTCCACCAAGTGCATCTATTTCCCTTACCAGATGACCTTTGGATGTACCTCCGATATTTGGATTACATGGCATCATCGCAATATTATCCGCGCTGATCGTAAATACAATCGTTTCCAAGCCAAGTCTTGCACAGGCCAGGGAAGCCTCACACCCCGCATGACCGGCGCCCACAACTACAACATCGTAATACTTTTCAATAACAGGCATTTCTTTTTCCTTTTAATAATAAATTCTACAAGTTATCAACAAAAACAGAAAGTTATCAACAACTCTCACAATAATACATTTCTTTTAAAATATATATTATATTTTTAGTATATTATTTACCCATACAGAACTTGGCAAAAATCTCGTTTACCAGATCCTCCCCCAGTGTCTCTCCTGTAATCCTGCCCAGTGCATCGATTGCACCCATGAGGTCAATCGACCAGAAATCCTCCGGCATCTGTTCATCAATACTTTTGATGACGTAACCAAGTGATTCGCAGGCATCCTCCAGCGCCTTCTTGTGACGGGCATTAGTGATGTAGATCTGATCGTTAAATACTATCTTACCATTGAAGAACATCTTTTCAATCTGTTTTTCAAGCTGATCCAGACCCTGTTTATTCTTTGCAGATATCCCGAGAATCACAGTTTCATCATTTTCCTGAAGACCGGCGTTTTTCATTTCCCTTCGTATCAGATCCTCAGTAACCACTGTTTCGAGATCGCTTTTATTCAGAAGAATAATTGCCTTTTTCCCCTTCATCAGAGTCATTATTTCATGATCATTCTCATCCAGAGGTACAGAACTGTCCGCAACATACAGGATCAGATCTGCATCCTTTGCCTGATCTATGGCCCGATTGATTCCGATCTTCTCAATCTGATCCTCGGCATTGCGAATACCAGCTGTATCCAGTATACGCAGTGTGATACCACGTATATTGATCTGTTCCTCAAGTACATCTCTGGTTGTTCCGGCGATATCTGTGACGATTGCCCGATCTTCTCCAAGCAGAAGGTTCAACAGGGAAGATTTTCCGGCATTGGGCTTTCCAAGAATGACCGTCTTGATTCCTTCCTGCATCAGCCGTCCGGAATCCGCGGTCATCAGAAGATGCTGTATTTTTTCTCTCTGCTGCAGAACAGCCTTTCTTAATATTTCACCATATCCATCCAGGCTCATATGTTCCGGATCGTCCAGAGCCGCTTCAATTCGAGCAGTCTCATAGAGTAACTTTCCCCGGATTTCTCTGACTTCGCCGGATACAGATCCTGCCAGCTGCTGCTGGGCGCTTTTCAGCGCATAGTCATTTTTTGCAGAAATGATATCCATGACAGCCTCTGCCTGGGATAAATCCATTCTTCCATTCAGAAATGCTCTCTTGGAAAATTCACCGGGCTCTGCAGGACGTGCTCCTGCATGGAGGACTGCCTCCAATACCTTCCGGGTGGCCAGAACACCACCATGACAGTCTATTTCTATGGTATTTTCTCCAGTATAAGAATGGGGCGCCCGCAGTACCATCACAAGAACCTCATCAATTCTTTCTCCATGATCTTCAATATATCCGTGATGAACGGTATATCCCTTCTGATCAGCAAGTCTTTTCCCCTTGTTCGACCGATATACACGGTCAGCAATTTTCGGAGCTTCTGCACCGCTGATTCGTACGATACCGATACCCGAAGGTGCCATCGCTGTTGAGATTGCCGCAATTGTGTCCTCAAATTTTTCTGTCATTTCATCATCCTTTTTCACGCATTTTCACAAAAAAACGACTGTACTTTGTTTCCATATCATCAGGTTTATCAACAAAATTTAGAAGTTATCCACATTATTATATGCTATCCTGCTTGCTTTTCGAAATCTATATATGATTACTCTGATGTCATATTCTGAGAATCTACACGTACTGAAAAACCAGAACTATTCTCCGGGAAATTTTCAAGAAAAAATCCGTCACATCGAAAACAGATCACAGAGCTTCCGGATACTTCCAGTATATCTGTATATTTGTCCGATGCAACGGATTTAATATTTTGCTGCCATGTACAATCAAAAAAAATAAACAGCAGCATTATTCTATTTTGTTTTGTTAAGACCTTATTTTGCCAGAAAATCTATTCTGACGAAAATCAGCCAGATCAGTCTCTATAGGCTCCCTTTTTTGGGGTAACCACTACATGACGATATGGTTCATTTCCCTCACTGTGTGTCTCCACATACCTGTTATTCTGCAGTGCGGAATGAATAATTCTGCGCTCATATGGATTCATCGCTTCCAGTGACACAGCATGATGCGTTCTGCGCACCTTGCTTGCAATATTCTTTGCAAGATTTTCCAGTGTCTCCTGACGGCGTCTTCTGTAATCCTCAGTATCCAGCTTTACCCGGACGTAATTTTTCTGGTCCTTATTTACGACAAGGGATACAAGATACTGAAGTGAATCGAGGGTCTGTCCTCTCTTGCCGATCAGAATACCCATATCATCACCTGAAAAATCAATATTCAGGCTTCCCTCTTCCTTGTCATATTCCATAGTAATATTGACAGGAAAATCCATAGCCTGAAATACGCCATCCAGAAACTTGGAAGCAGATGCTTTCATTGTGACGATTTCTTCTGGAGTACGCTCTGCAACTACATCCTTCTTGTCCCTCGCAGAGACACCTGGCTTACCAGATTTATGGGCAGCCTCTTCCTTACAGATTTTTTTCTCTGCCTTCTGATCTTCAGTTTTAAAAGATTTTTCTTCTTTCTTTACCGGCTTTTCTTCTGCTCCCTGATCATCTGCAGTATACGAAGCAGCCTCAGCTTTTCCGGCAGAAGCAGTGTTCACAGAAGTTTTCTGTGCTTCCTTCTTTTCATCTGCTGCCTGCTCTTTTTTCCGAACCTGAATAACAGCAGGCTTGCTGCCGATTCCAAGGAAACCTGAACTTCCTTCACTGATAACCTGGATTTCCAGCTGATCACTGGATAGACCCAGCTCTATACACGCTTTTGTAATGGCATCATCCACAGTCTTTGCGGATACTTCCATAAAACCCATGTTCATGCCTCCTGTAGTTATTTCCTTCTATTGCCCTTCTTTTCATCGTAGCTCTTGACCCAGTTTGCCTTTGCAGTAATACTGTCCGGCTTCAGATCCTCTTCTTCCCTGTAGAACTGGGAGGAATCGATGTCCTTTCCATTGGACTTTGCATTCTGGATATGCTTTACATTGGTCCGGGCATTCTGTGTTACATTTGATACATAATCCTTGCTTTTTTCTTGCTTCTTTTCATTCTTCCTGGCCTGAGCCTCGATCATATCTTCGACATCAATCTTTCCGATCCTGCGATTGATAACAACCTGCTGAATGGCACGGATTACTGCACCGGCAATCCAGTAGATTCCGATACCCATGCTCAACGTCACGCAGAATACAGCTGAAAAAATCGGCATGATTGCATTCATACTGTTCATCTGACGTGTCATGGAATCATCGCCTGCCGACTGCTGCGGCATCAGCTTCATGGTCAGCCACTGTGTAAACCAGGCAAGTACAGGTACGAGAATACCAGCAATCAGTGCACCTACGATTGCTACAGTTGCAGTACCGCCGACGATGCTGCTGAATCCTGTTTTTATAGCATCCCAGGGGCTCTGAGAAATATTGATACCAAGGAAATTATTGATTCTCGCGGACTGGGAGGCAACATGTATCATATCCGCCTTAAGTGAAGAAAACTGACT
>JAJGAH010000270.1 GCA_020844525.1 Eubacterium sp. | reverse complement strand
TGACATCCTGCTCTGCTTTTCTGACCTTCAGATCAGACTCCTGAAGATCCAGCTTCAGGTCAGACAGCTGGCTTTGCTCGTCTCTGATGGCCTGTTTCAGCTCATCCGCCGTATATTGTGTATCCTTGGAAATCAGGCCGGTATTGTCTGTACTGCTGCCCGCATCAGAGTTTGATGAATCCGATGACGAGCTGCTGCCCGTCTGAGTTTCCGCAGTCAGCACATTGCTGCCATACATTCCACCCTCTGTGGAAGCTGCAGGCAGGTAGCGCGCAATGGCCTCCGTTGCTGTTGCTGCAGATTTCCTGTCTGACAAGGGCGTGATCGTCCTGTATACTGCCGTTTCAGCCACAGCAGAATTCCCATCTGCAATCCATGCCGTGGGCGATACATCTGATGCTGCGCCGGCTTTTTCCGAACCTGTGCCAGCGGCTGGTGCTGTCTCTCCAGTGCCTGTACCGGATGATTTTTCCGGGTATGCTGCTGGCGTCACAGATACTTCGGGGGTCGGCGTCACAGATGCTCCGGGCGTCGGCGTTGCAGATGCATCATCCTCCTTTTGCTGCTCTTCCAGTGCCTGCAGCAGCTTCACCCTGGTTTCCTTATCCATTTTTTTCAGAATCGCAGAGAGCTTATCGTCATCCCCATTAAACTGTTCCAGCGCCTGAACCAGTTTATCCGTATCCTCAACACCCTCCAGTGCCTTCGCAATCTGATCTGCTGTCATGCTGGAAAGGTCCGCAAAATCCGCCTTGCCGGTTGCCGCATCCACAGTGATCGGCTTTTCTGGATCAAGCTTGAGCACATCCTGCATCCAGGCATTTTCGGTTTCATCATCCTTGTCCAAAATAGCCAGAACAATGTATCTATTCTTCTGATTATTCTGTTCGGCATCCGCCTGAGCGCTTTTGATAAAGCCGGTGCCGATCGTAATTTTCCCGTTCGTATCCGGCTCACAGAGATACAGATACGGATTCTCCGCCGTGCCGTCCGCTGTATCCGGATTCTTTGGCTTCGAATCTGCTGTCAGCTCAGAATAGCGCACCGGTTTCTCCTGATCGTCCTTCTTCGGCTCTGTCTTATTTCCGCTGTCATCTCCGGCATCATCACCATTGTCTTCCGGATTTGTACCATTGTCATCAGGAATGATGCCATTATCATCGGAATCTGTATTCCCATCATCCACAATGTCCGGGTCGACCGGAATAAAATTGTCAGGCTCCACCGTTTCACTTACCGGCTTCATGCTGCGCAGTGTCGAGAGGTTTTTTTCCGCCACCTCGATATTCAGCTGAATCTGCTGGTTGTTCAGCTTCTCCTGCTGCAGGTTCAGATTGGTCCTGGCCGTATCGTATTCCAGAAGTACATCTCCCTCATGGACTGCCTGTCCCGCCTTGACAAAGACATGTTTGATCTGTTCTGTATCCGTCACATATATGTTCTGGCTGGCATCCGTGGTCACAATGCCCTGCATCGTCTGGCCATTGTCGCCAAAATATCCTCCGTAGTTCAGCAGCGATGCCTTGTACACCGTCACTGTATTCTGTGAGGTAGTCAGGCTGACCGCTTTGGTGATACCAAAACCGGCTCCTGAAATAATTGCTCCGGTCAGAACGATGGAAATCACCTTCTTAGCCTTCATCAGACGGCTCACCTCCTTCCTGCATAGCAGCTCTGCTCTCTTCTTCTCTCAGCTTCTGTTCTGCTTCCTTCTCCTGCCCTGGAAGATAGAGAATACCGTCCCGGATCTCCACCCTTCTCTGGGCTCTTGCCCCGATCTGGGCATCATGTGTGATCATCAGAATTGTTGAACCGGAATGGTTCAGCTCCTCAAAGAGATCCATGACCTGCCGGCCGGATTTTGAATCCAATGCACCGGTGGGTTCATCCGCGAGAATGATTTTCGGATGATTCGCAATGGCCCGCGCAATGGCAGTCCTCTGTTTTTGTCCTCCCGAGAGCTGATTGGGCTTGAAATCCAGACGTTCTCCCAGTCCGACTCTTTCCAGCGCCGCTTTTGCCAGCTCTCTGCGCTTCTTCTTCGGTATGCCGGCATATGTCAGCGGAAGCTCTACATTCTCAAGTGCCGTCATATAGGGCAGAAGCTGGAAATTCTGAAAGACAAAACCGATCTTTTCCAGCCGCAGATCTGCCAGTGCGTTATCGGAAAGCTTTGAGACATCCTTGCCATCCAGAATCAGCTCACCGCTGGTCGGCTTGTCCAGACAGCCGATCAGGTTCATCAGCGTGGATTTTCCGGAACCAGAGGGTCCCATTATTGCCACATACTCTCCCTTATCCATGGAAAAATTCACGTCCTTGAGAACCGGGACTTCCAGCTTTCCCTGAATATAAGTCTTATAGATATGTCTGCATGAAAGGATCACGTCCGCACCTCCTTAATCCGCAGTCATCCCCGTGCCTGCATCCTCCGCGGTCTCCTCCTGCCCTGCAGATACACCGCCTTCCGATGATGCTGTACTGCTGGTATTCGTCTGTCCGGAAAGTGCCGGGTCATTTTTGCTTTCCGTCTCATTGTACGTTGAAGAAGAAACAACATCCTCGTAATAGCTCCCGGAAATCACACTGCTGCTGAAGGATCCCCCGTAAACAGAGGATCCCGACACTGCTTCAGAAGGCATCTCGCTCATCGGTGCGGTTGTCATTCCCTCCTTCAGCTCTGAGGAAGGAATAGCCAGTGAGTCCTCCATCGTAATGCCATCGGTAATCTGCACCTCGTCCGTCGCCGGATCCGTCTCTCCCAGCGTAACCGATCTCTTCTCCAGCTTTCCGCTCTTGTCTGCCGCCCAGACAAAGGGATGCTTCGGATCACTCTGGTCTACCATGTACGAACCGATCCAGATACCCTTGCTCTTATCGACGGTGCTGCCGGTATCTGGCTCCATGTAGACGTGCTGACCAAGCATAAGTCCGTCACTGTTCTCCAGCTCCACATAAAACGGATAATTCGTGCTGCCGGAGGAACTGTCGGAATACCCGTAATTACTGGAATCGGTCACCTTATTTTCTGTATCTACCTTGGTGATCTTTCCCTTCCAGGTTTTGCTGCTGTCCACTCTGGAATACACAATGACCGGCGTTCCCTCAGACAGAGAGCCTACATTCTGTTCATTGACCGTGCCCTTGATCCGGTAGTCGCCGGTCTTGATGATTGTGATATAAGAAGTGTCCGTACTGCTTGAAGATACAGAGCTTCCATCATTGATACTCTTGACAACACCATCCAACTGACTCTTGACAGAGGCGTTGTCGATATTGTTCTGCAGCTTCTGGATGTCCTGCTGCTTGCTCTGTATCTCCAGCTGCTTCTGCTGCTGAGAGAGCTGCTGCTGCTGGATCCGTATGGTATAATCCGCCTGGTCGGAGGCCTTGGCACTTGCCTTTTCCTTCGTCAGGGTGGCAATTGTCTGACCCATTGATGTATATTCATTGTTCAGTCTCTGCAGATCGATATTGGCCTGTTCCAGGTCCTGCTGGTATTTCGTCGTATCATAGGTGAAAAGGACATCTCCTTTTTTTACCTCCTGACCGACACTGACATTCAGATCCTTTACCTCTGCATCCGCATTTTTATTCACCGACCACGTCTCCTGAGACTCCACGGTCCCTGCATACCGGTTGTTCATACCCAGAGACCCGGTATCCGCTAGATTTGAGACCTGCTCTACATAGGCCGTTTCTCCCGAATCGGCAGCTTTGTCCTTTTTCCCCTTTATAAAGCGGAAAATGCCAAATACAGCAGCTCCCGCAGCGGCCAGAATCAGGATCAGAATCACAACCTTCTTCTTATTCATAATACTCCTTTCCGACAGGCAGGTCATTCTCCCCGTCCAGTCCATGCACCCTTTTCTATTCAGAAACCATATATTTATTCAGAATCGCAAGTGCCGTCTTATCCGGTATGATATACGCGTATCTCGTGTCCGCAGTATCCTTGTAGGTCACCTCCAGATAATACCAGGACGTATCCTGCATGATATCGGCCTGTCTGCTCTGCGCACAGTGCTGCAGAAACTTCGAGATATCCTCAGCATCTGTGATCACATAGCTGTCGCTTGCCGTACTCACATTCAGCGAAATAATCCCGGAGGTGTCCGTATCCGCCGACACGATAGAAGAGCTGTCCTGTGTGGTCAGACTGATGCCCTGCTTC
>JAJGAH010000269.1 GCA_020844525.1 Eubacterium sp. | reverse complement strand
GACTGTACCGTTCCATCCGCGATGAGTTTCTTCAGGATCGTATTGATCGCATCCTTCAGTGCTGTATTGTCCTTGCTGACACCGATTGCATAATCCTCAGTTACATAATCAGTATTCAGGATCTTCAGACCCTTGTTCTCCGCAACGAATGCCTTTGCAGGCTCATTGTCAATGATAACCGCGTCAACCTTGCCGCCGAGCAGTGCCTGAATGGCCATTGCTCCGTTTGTATATGCGACTACATGGTCCTCGCCGAAACCGCCATCAGACGGATCTGCAGATGCATAGATATAACCGGTTGTGCCCTCCTGGCATCCGATCATCTTGTCATTGGAAAGATCGTCTACAGACTTGATATCGGAATCCTCCGGAACAATGACGGACTGAACACCGGTCGCATAGGTATCCGTGAAGTCAACATTCTTCTTTCTCTCATCAGATACGGTAATACCAGCCATTGCGATGTCTTCCTTGCCGCTCTGTACAGAGGTGATGACAGAGGAGAAATCCATGTCATCTACAACCAGCTTCAGGCCAAGCTCCTTGGCGATCTCTGTTGCGATATCGACGTCAATACCGGTGTATCCACCATTGTCGTCTGTCATCTCATAGGGAGGGAATGCTGCGTTGGTAGCCATATGAAGCTCTCCATCCGTTACCGTCTTGATATTGCTGAAGTCGGAGGTGCTGGCAGTTGAAGCAGATTCCGAAGCAGCAGAGGTGGCTGTGGAGGCAGCTTCTGCAGATGAAGCCGATGTAGTGCTGTCTACAGGCTTTGATGTTGATGTCGAACCGCATGCCGCCATGGACAGGGCCATTCCTGCGGTAAGTAAAAGAGCAATTGTTTTTTTCATCTTTCTTCTTCCTTTCCTGCGAAAAATAAGTAGCCTGTTCTGCCTTCCATCATCTTCTGAACGGAGAGTCCCTGACGCGTTTCCATTTTGCACTTTTGCGCAGTGCATTGCTGAACTGGTAACGCGTTACAGAAGGCAAGAGCTATAATGCAAGAAATTATATCCTTAACAGAATTTCTTGTCAATGTGCAATAAATAGTGAGATGCCCGCTTCATTTCTTCTTATTTTCCGTTATTCTTTTCCGTTAATCGTCTCGTTCTGTCAGCCGTTTGCGCGATCATTTCCTGATCAGCAGAGACTTTCCTGTCATCTCCGCTGGCTTCTCCATGCCCATCATCTCGATCATCGTCGGAACGATATCGCAGAGCGCGCCACCCTCACGAAGCGTGTAAGCCGGATCATAATTCACGAGCAGGAAAGGAACCGGATTGGTGGTGTGCGCAGTCCAGGGCTCTCCTGTCTTCGGGTCTACCATCACCTCTGCATTTCCATGGTCCGCGGTGATGAACATCTGACCGTCAACTTCCTTCAGTGCCTCGATTGCCCTGCCCATGCAGGCGTCAACAGCCTCAATTGCCTTGATGGCGGCAGACTCTACACCTGTGTGTCCTACCATGTCCGGATTTGCAAAGTTGATGATGATGACATCATACTTTTTGGAACGGATTGCCTCACAGAGCGTATCGCATACCTTCGGTGCACTCATCTCAGGCTGCAGATCGTAGGTGGCAACCTTCGGGGAAGGAATCAGGAAACGGTCCTCACCCTCATTCGGCTCCTCCACACCGCCGTTGAAGAAGAAGGTAACGTGTGCGTACTTCTCTGTCTCGGCGATTCTCGCCTGCTTCATGCCCTTCTTTGCCAGCCACTCACCAAAGGTATTGGTCAGAACCTCCTTCTTGAAGGCAATGTACTTGTTCGGAATGGTCTCATCGTAATCCTTGAAGCAGACGTAGGTGAGATTTTCGATTTTCTTTCTCGCAAAACCGGTGAACTCCGGATCGCAGAAAGCTCTGGTGATCTCACGGGCACGGTCCGGACGGAAGTTGAAGAAGATTACGCTGTCTCCCTCCTTCACTGTGGCAACCGGTGTACCATCCGCATTCTTCATAACAGTCGGAATCACAAACTCATCCGTGACATCCTTGTCATAGGATGCCTGCAGGGCCTTCAGAGGATCTGTGCCTCCGTCTACACCTTCGCCCTTTGTGAGTGCATCATAGGCCTTCTCCACACGGTCCCAGTTCGTATCACGGTCCATCGCATAGTAACGTCCGGAGATCACACCGATGCGGCCAACGCCGATCTCCTTCATCTTGTCCATCAGCTGACCGACGTACTCAATACCGGATGTCGGCGGTGTATCACGGCCGTCCAGGAAGCAGTGTACATAAACGCGGTCAAAGTTTTCCTGCCTGCACAGGCGCAGAAGCGCATAAAGATGTGTGATATGGCTGTGTACGCCACCATCGGAAAGCAGCCCCCACAGATGAAGATCGCCGTTATTCTTCTTTGCATTGCTGATTGCCAACAGAAGCTCCTCATTCTTAAAGAAGTCCCCGTCATTAATCGCCTTTGTAATTCTTGTCAGATCCTGATATACAATACGGCCTGCACCCATATTCATATGTCCGACCTCAGAGTTTCCCATCTGTCCATCCGGAAGGCCTACATAATGGCCGCTGGCCTGTCCCTGCACATAGGGGCACTGGCTCTTGAGCTGATCCATCACCGGAGTCTTTGCTTCGCAGATCGCATTGTGCTCGCAGACCGGATTCTCGCCGTAACCATCAAGGATCATAAGAACGGTAGGTTTCTTTGCCATAATATTGTTTCTCCTTATTATTGATACCCGGGTAAAGGGGTAATACTACATGTTTAACGCCATTATCTTACTAACCCTGCTGAAAAAATACAAGAAGATATTTGCTTTTTCACAGCGGATATTTGCTTTTTGCGGGAATTGTTATCACAGAAGCGATATGCTATACTGCATTTGCGGTCCAAAACACCAGGAGTGCCTGTGGATATCGGAGTCAAAAGATACGTGTTCATGCGCCTGCATCTGCTGGACCTGACATCATCTGATTTCAAAACTATAGAAAACTATATTCGGGGGTTTTTTCATGATAGAATCCGGAACCACTTTATATAAACTGATCATCCTCTACATGCTGGGAAAGGTGACGTTTCCGCTCACAAATGCCCAGATGTCCGATCTGATTCTCAGCAAGAAGTACACCTCCTATTTTCATCTGCAGGAGGTATTGTCCGAGATGACTGAGACGGGTCTTCTTGAAATCGAGACGACCAATCACACGACCTATTACCGGATGACTGCGCAGGGAAAGCAGACACTGGAATATTTTCAGAATGAAATTCCGCCTGAAATCCGCAGAGAGATCTCCAACTATCTTGTGCTTCACTCCTATGAGATGCGCAACGAATCCTCCACCATGGCGGATTATTTCCGGAACGCCAATCAGGACTATACGGTAAACTGCATTGTAAAAGAGGGAAAGCAGACACTGATTGAGCTGAAGTTTACAGTCCCGACAGAGGAAGCCGCACGCACCCTGTCCGAAAACTGGAAAAAGAAAAGTCAGGAGACCTACGCGGCGATCATGAAAATCCTGATGTGATCTGAAAGCCCTGTCTGTTCGTTACAGGTTCTTCTCCCGCCCTATTTTTGCAAAATATTCGCGGATCTTTTCCTCGTACCCATTCTCCGTGGGGTGATAAAATACCGCATCTCTGATCTCATCCGGCAGATACTGCTGCTCTACATAGTGGTTCGGATAGTCATGCGCATATTTATACCCGATTCCATGTCCCAGCTGTTCGTGCCCGCTGTAATGGGCGTCCTGCAGATGCACCGGAACGGAAGTCTTCTGCGTGCGGACAGACTCCATTGCCGCAAAGATCGCCTCCGTGCAAGCATTGCTCTTGGGTGCCCCTGCGACATAGATTGCGGCCTGGGCAAGGATCAGCTGGGATTCCGGCATGCCGACCCGCTCTACCTCCTGTGCTGCGGAGGACGCAACGACCATGGCCATCGGATCTGCATTTCCGACATCCTCTGAGGCACAGATCATGATTCTTCGGGCAATGAATTTGACATCCTCTCCTGCATAGAGCATTTTTGCCAGATAATACACCGCCGCATCCGGGTCCGATCCGCGCATGCTCTTGATAAAGGCAGAGATGGTATCGTAATGCTGGTCTCCTGTCTTGTCGTAGCGCACAATCCTCTTCTGGATACATTCGGAAGCGGTATTTAAATCGATATGGATCTTCCCGTCCTCCGGTGAGGGCTCTGTCGTCATAATGCCAAGCTCAAGGGCATTGAGCGCTTCCCTGGCATCACC
>JAJGAH010000268.1 GCA_020844525.1 Eubacterium sp. | reverse complement strand
GGATCTGGAAGAAGCCATTGTCAGACTGACAAAGGAGAATCGTTTCGAGGACAGAGTGATTTACTCTTCCTTTAACCATTATTCGGTCATGAAGATCAAGGAACTGGATCCGGACGCAAAGACCGGCTTTCTTTACGCAGACGGGACAATTGACATGCCGGGATACGCAGAAGACCATGGTGTGAACGCGCTTCATCCCGCACTTTATAACATCCAGTACCCGGATTTTATGAAGGAGTGCAGGGAAAAGGGTATTGATGTAAATGTCTGGACCGTCAATGATGGAAAATATCTGAAGATGTGTCAGGATGCCGGTGTTCACGCGGTAATTACCAATTATCCGAAGAAGGCATTAGAGCTGTTTGGGAGGAAATGAGGATGGAGTTCCTTGGAGAGGAGGATTACAGGGCTGCGATGGACGGGCCCTGCCGGACATGGCGGGAGCAATGCGTGAAGCAGGATTCTTTCACATCATTTGATGGAACGAAAATCAATTATTATTACGCAATTCCGGAAAATGCATCTGCAGTGATCGTGCTTTTCCACGGTTTTTGTGAGTTTTATGGCAAATATCACGAGATGACCTGGTATTTCTATCAGCATGGTTTTGGCTTCTTTTTTCCCGAAATGCGGGGACATGGGCTTTCGGAGGGCAAACTGAAGGAAAAAGATCTGGTCCATATCGATGACTATCAGACCTATGTCTCGGATATGAAATCCTTCTATGATCAGGTAGTTGCAAAGGTTCCGCTTCCAAAGCTGCTTTTTGCACATTCCATGGGAGGCGCAATTGCTACGCTGTATCTGGAAAGCTATACCGGCGATTATCAGGGCGCTGCTCTTTCCAGCCCGATGCTGAAGCTGCGGACCAATGGCTATTCACCGCGCAAGATCAAAATGCTTGCTTTCTTTGCAACCCTTTTTCACATGAAAAAGAAGCTGTCTGCTGGACAGAGCCGCTTCGATGGGGTGAATATTTTTGAGCAATCCAGCTGTCAGTCCCGTGCAAGGTATGACTACATGTTCGAGATGCGCTGTGCGGATGAAAACTATCAGACTTATGGCGCCACCTACGGCTGGTCTATTGCGAGCCTGAAGGCGACAGAGAAACTGATCACCGATGCCTCGAAAATCCGGACGCCGCTGGCAGTCTTCATGGCCGGGGAGGACCATCTGGTAAACCCGGCTGGATATACAGAGCTATTTAAAGCCCTTCCGAATACACACAGATATGAATATCCGACCTCCAGACATGAGATTTTCAATTCGACAACAGAAGTGCGACAGGATTACTATCAGAAGCTTTTTCATGAGCTGGACGAAATGGCAAAGGGGGTACAGTGATTTATGCAGTCGGGAAAGCATAGTACCGGGATGTCGTCCCGGTTAATGTACGGTGCCGGTGAATTTTTTAATGGCGGAGCATTTGTCATCATCAATGCCTTCTTTTCGGTTTTTCTGATCAAAGCGATGGAAATGCCGGCAACCCTTGCCGGAACGGTTCCGCTGATTGGATATTTCTGGGACGCCGTAACGGACCCGATCATGGGTAATATCACGGACCGGACCACTTCCAGGATGGGTGCGAAGCGCTTTTACATGCTGATCGGTTCATTCGCCACAGCGGTGACCTTTGCGACCCTGTGGATTCCCTTCCGGACAGACCATCCGGTCACCATGTTTATTTTTTATGTAATTATGTACTGCCTGTTTTCTACAGGCTCCACCATACTGATGGTGCCATACAACGGACTGCTGCCGGATATGCTGGACGATTATGATACCCGTTCGAAGTTTTCAAATGTCCGTATGATCTGGTCGACCCTTGGCGCCATGGTCTGCGGTGTCCTTCCTACACTGATGATCACAGATACAACAAAGACTACGCCGTATCTGCGCTGTGGCGTATTATTCGGCCTGCTGTTCCTTGTGACCTGTCTGATTACAGTCGCAGGCACATGGGAGAAATATCATCCGCCCGTCAGGTCAAAAATGGTGTACAGCTTTGATCATGCCGCAAGCGCTTTCCGGAGCCGTTCCTTCCGTCTGTTTGTCGGAATCTATCTGACAGGACAGTGCGGTATGGATTTTGTATCCGGTATGGCAGTTTACTATGTGGATGATGTCATCAACGGCTACCAGAACCATTATGTGACCTACCTGATGGCAGCATTGATCATTGCACAGCTGATCGGTATGCTGATCTGGGGCCCGGTCATGGCAAAGACTTCCAAGCGCACGACAATTCTGATCGGTGCACCGATCCGTATTGTCTGCACGCTGCTGTTGATTCCATTCTCGTATAATGGAGCCAGCATTGTTCCGATCCTTGCGCTTGCAGTAGGCATTGGCATAGGTAATGCGGCAACACTTACCAGTATTTTTGCCATCATGGCAGATATGCCGGATGTTGACGAACTGATTACGTCCATTCATCGCCCGGGTGTGGTGTCAGGCATGTCCACCTTTGCGAGGAAAATTTCTTCCGGACTTTCCGCCTGGCTGATCGGTGTCCTTCTGACGCTCGTCGGATACAGCTCAAAGCTGGCGAATGAAGGCGCAAGACAATCCGCGTTCACACAGGGCGGTATCACAGCGATCTTTGTGTGTATGCCGGTAATTCTGTGTGTACTGCTGTTTGTTTTTGCGTATCGTTTCCCGATGACGGAAAAGGAGTTCAATGTCATCAAAAAGGAAATCAGCAGGCGCAGAGGAGAAGACGGCTCAAAGGCGACGCCCGAGGAAATCCGGATCTGCGAGAGAGTGACAGGCATGTCCTTTGACCGGCTCTGGGACGAAGGAAACCAGTGGGTCAGATATCATAAAAAAACTGGCAAGACCGCTGATCAGAACAGTTAATATACAGATTTCGATGTCAGCGATTTCGCATAGCAGATTTTTTTCAACATACGCCGATTAATAAATCGAACGCTTATAAACAAAATCGAAAAAACAAAAAATACTGCAGCATTGCTGCAGGTCTGCACGAACTGGTTCTGCCGATATAGATTTGTTTTCTGTATCTGCAGGGCCAGTTCTGTTTTTGAATAAAAAAAGATTCCATTTCCTAGAATGCCGTAGTAGAATATTTACAGCACGATCATCGTGTTTCTTAAAAAAGTAATGAAAATTTGTTTCTTAAAAGAAGTAATGAAACCTTGTTCCTTAAAAAAGTAATGGAAAATAAAGAAAAAATAACATGAATGGAGCATTTTATGGCAGAAGAGAGAAAAGACTTTATAAATAATACAAACATAGAAACCAGATGCGTACAGGCCGGATACCGGCCCCAGAACGGAGAACCGCGTGAGGTTCCGATCATTCAGAGCACAACCTTTAAATATGACACCAGTGCAGATATGGCAAAGCTGTTTGATCTGGAAGCGAGCGGCTATTTTTATACCAGACTGCAGAATCCCACCAATGACCTTGTGGCTGCAAAGATCGCGGCAATGGAGGGCGGAACGGCTGCAATGCTGACCTCCTCCGGACAGGCAGCAACCTTCTTCGCTGTCTTTAATATTGCAACTGCGGGAGACCATGTGGTGGCATCCTCCTCGATTTATGGCGGATCCTATAACTTGTTTAATGTTACCATGCGGAAGATGGGGATTGATTTCACATTCGTGAGCCCGGACTGCACAGAGGAAGAACTGAACGCAGCATTCAAGCCGAATACAAAGGCGGTATTTGGTGAGACAATTGCCAATCCGGCCCTGACGGTTCTGGATTTTGAAAAATTTGCAAAGGCAGCGCATGCACATGGTGTGCCGCTGATCGTTGACAATACCTTTGCAACACCGGTTAACTGCCAGCCGTTCCGCTTTGGCGCGGATATTGTCACACATTCCACGACGAAGTACATGGATGGCCACGGCTCCTGTGTCGGAGGCGCGATTGTGGATTCCGGTCATTTTGACTGGATGGCACATGCGGATAAATTCCCTGGACTCTGCACACCGGATGAAAGCTATCACGGCATAACCTATGCGGAGAAGTTTGGAAAGGAAGGCGCTTTCATCACGAAGGCGACCGCACAGCTGATGCGGGATTTCGGCTCTATCCAGTCTCCCCAGAATGCATATATCCTCAATATCGGGCTGGAAAGCCTGCACTGCAGGATGAAACAGCATTGTGCAAATGGACTGGCACTGGCGAAGTTCCTGAGCACGCATCCGAAGGTTGAGCATGTCAGCTATCCATCCTTGCCCGGTGACAGGTACTATGACCGGGCCCTGA
>JAJGAH010000267.1 GCA_020844525.1 Eubacterium sp. | reverse complement strand
AGCGTAAAATTACAGTCTGCGAAAGGCTCAATGGTCTGTCGGAAAACGAGGAGGTGCTCATTTCGCGGAGCCCCGAACCATTCTCTTTTCGATGTGAAACGAACGTTATCCCAGGTAAAGTCGGCCTCCTGGGATGAAATATCATAAGGCTTTAAAACATGTACATCTGTATATTGTTCGTTGTGATCCGAATGGCCATTATAATGGAATTCCAGATTTCTGACTTCCGGCAGCTGATGCCAGAGTTCGATCATCCCCATGCAGCTATCCTCCCTGTTACTTGTAGTAGTCAAAATGAAGTCCGTACATCCGTACGGTATCACCCTCCTGAATACCAGCGTCCTCAAGCTCCTTCAAAATGCCAGAGTCCTTCAGGAAGTTCTGGAAGAACCGGAATCCCTTCTCAGAGTCAAGGTTTGTGTAGCCAAGCATCTTTTCGATCTTCGGTCCTTCTACAATATAAGTGTGATCATCGTCCTCAGATTTTGTGACAGTGTATGGAAGATTATCCTCCGGTATCATAAGCTCCGGATCATACTCCTGTGCATATAGCTCCGTATTCTTTGGAATCTGGTCCAGACGATTCTGTACATAGTATAGCAGTTCACGGATACCTTTTCCAGTTGCCGCAGAAATTGGAAATACACGGATTCCCTGTGGCTCAAATTCCTTTGTCAGGCGGTCAACAGGATTTTCTCCACCATCCGGAAAAATCAGGTCAACCTTGTTTGCGGCAATGACCTGGGGAAGCTTTTCAAGGTTCGCGTTGTATTTCTTCAGTTCGCCATTAATCTTGTATACATCCTCGACAGGGTCTCTGCCCTCTGTACCTGCAGCATCCACCAGGTGGATCAGCATGCGGCAGCGCTCAATATGACGCAGAAATTCATATCCAAGACCGGCGCCCTCAGAAGCTCCCTCAATCAGTCCCGGAATATCGGCGATCACAAAGCCGTTGCAACCCTCCAGGTCTACAACGCCGAGATTCGGAATCAGTGTTGTGAAATGATACTCCGCAATCTTCGGCTGCGCGTTACTGACTCTGGAAAGCAGGGTGGATTTTCCGACACTGGGAAACCCGACCAGTCCGACATCTGCAATCATCTTCAGCTCCAGTCTGAGCTCCAGCTCACGTGCAGGCTGGCCCGGCTGGGCGTATTTGGGAACCTGCATTGTCGGTGTGGCATAGTTCATATTTCCCTTTCCACCTCTGCCACCCTTAAGCAGCACAATCCGCTTATTCTCTCCGGACATATCAGCAATGACTTTGCCGCTCGTGGCTTCATAGATTACCGTTCCATCCGGCACCCTAAGCACAACATCTTCTCCGTCCTTGCCGGTACAGCGCTTCTTGCCGCCCTCTTCACCGTCACCGGCCTTGAATTTATAATGATGGCGATAGCTGGCAAGCGTATTGAGTCCCGGGTCCACCTCAAATATGACGCTTCCGCCATTACCGCCGTTGCCACCATCCGGGCCACCGGCTGCTACAAATTTTTCGCGACGGAAACTGACATGTCCGTCTCCTCCCTTTCCGGATCTTACTGCAATTTTAGCGCGGTCTGCAAACATATTACCACCTCAGTTCTCTATGCATATATACAAAAAATAAATAATATTAGTGTCAAAAAGATAATCTTTTGAAATTGTCTTGAAATTCTCACGGTTTCGACATGCAAGAAATACTATGGTACTTCTTGCATGTCTGCAAATGTTCGAATTTTAAGACAATTTCATAACTGCCTGCCTTAGAAAGCAACATGAAAAAATCAGATTGATCAAATATAAATAAAGAATGCAATTTATATCGCAGACTCAAAGGCAGATGTTGTGTACAAACAAGCATGGGCCGGTCATATAAACTGCATTCTCAACAAAGCACTGGCACCTGATCCAGACATGTTCCGCAATTTCTGCAGAGCCATGCAGAATCTGATGTACCAGAAAAAAGGACTATCACAGCAATTGTGACAGCCCTTTCCGTTCTAACATTATTCAGCTGCTTCAGCCTGTGGAATAACAGAGCAAAGCTTTCTGTCTCTTCCCTTACGAGTGAATCTTACCACACCGTCTGCTGTTGCATACAGGGTATCATCCTTGCCAAGGCCTACATTCAGACCTGGATGAATATGTGTTCCACGCTGTCTGTAAAGGATGTTGCCGGCTTTCACAAACTGTCCGTCTGCTCTCTTAGCGCCCAGTCTCTTGGACTCGGAATCACGGCCGTTCTTTGTAGAACCTACTCCCTTTTTATGAGCGAAGAACTGAAGATTTAAATTCATCATTTCTTACACCTCCACAAAATTAACATCGATAAAATCCCGGTAGGATTTCTCATCCTGCATATCGGAAAGGGTGGAAGCCAATGCCTTCAGCAACAGCTCAGCTCCATCAGATGGAACACCCTTGATCCGGACACGAATAACTGCATTCTCTGCATCCGAATATTCCTCTACCTGATCACTGGTAAAACGATCCAGCGCATTCACTGTATGAATGACCAGTGCAGAAACGGCAGCGCATACAATATCTCTCCCCGCCTCCGCATATCCGGAATGATCTTCTGCATCGAAACCGGTCATCTGCCCGTTCCGATTCTGATAAAAAGTAACCCTGGTCATTTAGGCATTGATCTTGCTGATCTGTACCTTTGTGTACTGCTGTCTGTGACCGTTCTTCTTATGATAGCCGGTCTTTCTCTTGTACTTGTAGACGATAACCTTCCTGGCCTTGTCATTTGCAAGAACCTTTGCTTCAACAGAAGCACCGGCTGCATCATTGCCGACCTTGATCGTATCATCATCGCGAACTGCAAGTACCTGATCAAATGTTACAGTCTCTCCAGCCTCAACACCGAGCTTTTCTACACGGATAACATCGCCTTCAGAAACCTTGTACTGCTTTCCGCCAGTTGCAATAATAGCGTACATATAGGACACCTCCTACTTTCAAAAACTCGCCAGATCCGGTGGTTCGTACCCAAAAGGGCAGACTCTTATACCTCTCTGTGCGGCATACTTGGACAGTATGACACAAATCATAATAAATGTCAACATGATTTTTTGTCTGTCGGCACGTAATCTTTGTCTGTCAGCATGACTGATCAGCATGCTTGAATTATAAGGTAATTTTATGGCTCACTGTGATTGCCAGGCTTCCGGGTCCTATATGGCATCCGATAACCAGTGAAAGCGGGTCACCTGAAATTGAAGCTCCTGGAAAAGCATCCTTGATCTCATTCACCCACTGTTCTACCTCTGCCGGATCGTCTCCCTCGGAATATGAATAGCGGATGGTGTATTCTCCCTTATCCACAAAATCCTTAAACCTGCCATCCATATCCTTCCGAATTGCATCCAGCATAATCTTCTTGGCCTGCCTGGTTCCCCGCGCCTTTGCATAGGCATCCAGCTTCTCACCCTGAATCTGCAGGACCGGCTTAATGTGCAGTACGCTTCCGATCAGCGCAGCTGCCGGTGTGATCCGGCCGCCCTTTTTAAGGTATTTCAGCGTATCCACCATAATATAGATGCTGGAATTGAACTTGTCCTCCTCCAGCTTCTCGCGGATCTGCTGTGCGTTCCATCCAGCCGCAGCCAGCGTCTGTGCATCCTCCACAGACTGACGCATCGTAACGGAGATTCTCTGGTTGTTTACGACCTGGACCCTGCTGTCATAATTCTCCGCCAGCAGCCTTGCTGTCTGGTAGGAATTGGAGAGACCGCTTGAAAGAGGGATATAGACAATCTCATCATATTCACGGAGGACTTTGTCCCAGAGATCCGTCACCTCTGCCGGTGCCGGCTGCGATGTGGAAACACTGACGCTCGGATCCTCAAGCTCCTGGAAAAACTCCTTCTGCGTGATATCGATATCCTCACGCACAACTTTTCCATTGATCAGAAAAGACATCGGAAGCACATATACACCGAGCTCCTTTGCCATAGACTGCGTAATACCGCTGTTACTATCCGTTACGATCGCAACCTTTGCCATGCGATGTTCCTCCTCATATTGCTGAAATATCTTATCTGCACTATTTTACAATAGCCCGAAAAAAAATCCTATCCCCACTTTTGAAAATTTGTGCCCTGCTCAGGTTTTCAAAAAACCTTTGAGCCAGATGCAGACTGCGCTACCGGATTAACAGAAACACAATTCCTGCCAGCAGCAGAAGTCCGGTTGGCAGCAGAATCTGAAGCAGTCTGCGCTCCTCCATACCCTCTTCGATGAACGCAGGCTTATTCCAT
>JAJGAH010000266.1 GCA_020844525.1 Eubacterium sp. | reverse complement strand
AGAACGGCATCTATGAATTTTCTCCTGAAGACGGTGTAAAGCCTGGTGATGATGCGATTGCCGCCCTCGGGCTGCATGATGTGAATTTTGAGTATGAAATTACTTCTAACCGTGTGGACTGCTACAGCGTAATTGGTATTGCGCGTGAGGCTGCAGCTACCTTCCACAAGAAGTTCTGCCCGCCGGTGATCAGGGAAACAGGAAATCAGGAAGATGTCAATGACTATGTAAAGGTGACAGTAGAGGACAGCGATCTGTGCCCCCGTTACACAGCAAGAGTTGTGAAGAACATCCATCTTGCACCTTCTCCGAAGTGGATGCAGAGATGCCTTGCCTCCAATGGAATCCGGCCGATCAACAACGTAGTGGATATCACAAACTTTGTGATGGAAGAGTACGGACAGCCGATGCATGCCTATGATCTGGATACGATTTCCGGCAGACATATCATCGTAAGACGAGCAGACGATGGGGAGAAGTTCACCACGCTTGATGGCAAAGAATACACACTGGATTCCTCCATCCTGACGATCCGGGACGAGGAAAAGGCTGTAGGCCTTGCCGGTATTATGGGTGGCGAAAACTCCATGATCACGGACAATGTGCATACGATGCTGTTTGAGGCTGCCTGCTTCGATGGCACCAACATCCGTCTTTCCTCGAAGAAACTGGGCCATCAGACGGATGCATCCAGAAAGTTTGACAAGGGCCTGGACCCGAATACGGCGATGGAGGCTATGAACCGTGCCTGCATGCTGATTGAGGAATTCGGAGCCGGTGAGGTTGTCGGAGGCGCGGTGGATATTTATCCCGTAAAGCGGGAGGAGTCCAGAGTGCCCTTTGAGCCGGAGAGAATCAACCGGCTTCTTGGCACAGATCTTACAGCGGAAGAACAGCTGAATTATCTGGCATCCGTGGAGCTGCGCTACGACAAGGACACCAATGAAATTGTTGCACCCACCTTCCGCCAGGACATCCACAGAACCTGTGATCTGGCAGAGGAGGTTGCGAGATTTTACGGTTACAACAATATCCCGACAACCCTTCCTACCGGAGAAGCTACCACCGGAAAGATTTCCTTCAAGAACCGGGTAGAAGCGAAGGCAAGGGATGTTGCGGAGTATTGCGGCTTTTCACAGGGCATGTGCTATTCCTTCGAGAGCCCGAGGGCCTTTGACAGGCTGCTGATTCCGGAGGACGATCCGGCAAGAAAGGCGATTGAGATATCCAATCCGCTTGGTGAGGATTTTTCCATTATGCGGACAACATCCCTGAACGGAATGCTGACATCTCTTTCCACCAACTACAACCGCAGGAATAAGGACGTGCGTCTGTATGAGCTTGGAAACATCTATATTCCGAAGGCTCTGCCGCTTACAGAGCTGCCGGATGAAAGAATGCAGTTCACCCTCGGCTTCTATGGAAAAGGAGATTTCTATGACATGAAGGGTGTCGTAGAAGAGTTTCTTGGTCAGGTCGGTATGCATGATCTTGTGGAATATGACGCAAAAGCGGGCAAGCCCTTCCTGCATCCGGGACGCCAGGCGCTGATCAGATATGACGGCAATGTGATCGGGTATTTAGGTGAGGTCCATCCTATTGTACAGAAGAATTACAGCATCGGTGAGCGCACCTATGTAGCGGTGCTGGATCTGCCTTCCGTCCTTCCGTTCGCGTCCTTTGACCGCAAATTCAAGGGAATTGCAAAGTTCCCGGCGGTGACACGTGATCTCTCGATGGTTGTGCCAAAGGAAATTGAGGCTGCTGTGATTGAGCGCATGATCCGGCAGAGGGGTGGAAAGATTCTCGAGGACCTGAAGCTGTTTGATATATATGAGGGCGAGCAGGTCGAGGCGGGACATAAGTCCATGGCCTATTCCCTGACCTTCCGGTCCAAGGACAAGACACTGGAAGAGACAGATATAACTGCTGCCATGAAGAAGATACTGAACGGATTATCCGGTCTAGGTATCGAGCTTCGTCAGTGACAATAAAATCCGCTGCACCTGCAGCGGATTTTCGTATGGCAAATATTTAATTTGTTTTATCGGATTTATGTGTATGCAGATGCGTCAGTATAAATATCGGCGTCTGGTATAAATTCAGGTATTTGAGAAGATTGAGAATATCTGGATTTGGTCAACGCAAATACCATAGATTAATCCGGAATGTTAAAATGAGGAAATAAGGTAATGAAAATATATGCAATCCGGCATGGAGAGACCTCCTGGAACAAGTCGAGGAGACTTCAGGGACAGCATGGAAGTGATCTGGACCAGGAGGGCGTTCTGCTTGCAGAAATGACTTCAAAGGCATTGAAGGATGTTCCCTTCTCTGTCTGTTATACCAGCCCGTTGATACGGGCTGTGCATACTGCGAAAATCATCGTTGGAGAACGGAAGATCCCGATCATTGAGGATGCGAGAATTCAGGAAATCGGGTTCGGGGTCTGGGAAGGACTCTGCTGCGATGCAAATCATCCGGACAGGATGCAGATACCGATGCAGGAGTACGTCCGGTTTCAGGAGGATGCCTATCACTATGTGCCGCCTGCAGGAGGCGAGAGCATCCAGGATGTGCTGAACAGGACCCGTGATTTCTATCAGGAATTGATACACAATCCGGACCTGCAGGACAAAACCGTTCTGGTGTCCACACATGGATGCGCAATTCGTGCGTTTCTGCACAATGTCTACGAGGATACCACTGACTTCTGGCACGGCGGTGTGCCGATGAATTGTGCGGTCAGCATTGTTGATGTGAAGAATGGAAAGGGAGTGCTGGAAGCATCCGACCAGGTATTCTATCCGAAGAAGTATTATCATAGTTTTTATAAAAGCCCTTCAGAGATTGCAGATGGGGAGGAGACGGAAAAACATGCCAATGAAAACAAGTGATTTTTATTATGACCTTCCACAGGAGCTGATTGCGCAGGATCCGCTGGAAGACAGGAGCGCCTCCAGACTGATGTATTTGAACAGAGAGACAGGCGAGGTACAGCATGAACATTTCACGCAGGTGATCGATCATCTGACGGACAAAGACTGTCTGGTGATCAATGACACGAAGGTGATTCCTGCCCGTCTCTATGGAACCAAAAAAGATACCGGCGCAGTGATTGAGGTTCTGCTTCTGACGAGGAAGAAGGACAATATCTGGGAAACACTGGTCCGCCCGGGGAAAAAATGCAAGATTGGCACAGAGCTGGTCTTTGGACACGAGGGGATTCTGACGGGGACCGTCGTCGACGTCACAGAGGACGGGAACCGGTTTATTCAGTTCCATTATGATGGAATCTTCGAGGAAATTCTGGACAGACTTGGCGAAATGCCGCTGCCTCCCTACATCAAGCACAAGCTGAAGGATCGCAGCAGGTACAATACCGTCTATGCAAAGAACGATGGGTCCGCGGCCGCCCCGACGGCAGGTCTTCATTTCACAAAGGAACTGCTGCAGCAGATTCAGGACAAGGGCGTCAAAATTGCGCATGTCACCCTGCATGTCGGACTTGGCACCTTCCGCCCGGTGAAGGTTGAGGATGTCACGAAGCACAAGATGCACTCGGAGATGTATATTGTTGAACCGGACCAGGCGAAGATCATCAATGATACGAAGGCGAGTGGCGGCCGGGTGATCTGCGTCGGTACCACCAGCTGCAGGACCCTGGAATCCGCAACGGATGAAAATGGCATTCTGCAGCCGGGTAGTGCGTGGACCAGTATCTTTATATACCCGGGTTATCACTTCAAGATTATGGATGGCCTGATTACCAATTTCCATCTGCCGGAGTCAACTCTGATTATGCTGGTATCAGCGTTTGCCGGAAAAGAAAACATCATGAACGCTTATAAAATTGCCGTGAAGGAAAAATACCGGTTCTTTAGTTTCGGCGATGCAATGATTATCTTGTAATGATTATCCTGTAAAGAAAAACCCATACGGTTCACGGGAGCATGCTGTATCTCTCCCGTGCGCTGTATGGGCTTTTTTATATTAAGGATTACAGTATTTATTATGATTACAGTATTTATTTCGTGGTATTCATTTCGTGACAGCAGCAATGCCCATGGCTCCCTTGCCGCCATGGCAGGAAATGGTACAGCCGGTCATCACGTACTGGGTATCGCGGAAACCGTTTTCCAGGGCGATTTCCATCATGCGGTCCAGCACTTCCTGTGAAAGACCCTTGCCGTACATGAGATAGAGTGTATCCTTTTTGCAGTCATATCTGTCAAGAAAGTCCCGATAGAATTTAT
>JAJGAH010000265.1 GCA_020844525.1 Eubacterium sp. | reverse complement strand
GTTCAGAACATTGATACCCTGAACGACACCGTCCTGATCCACAGCGTAGAAATAGCGTTTGTCACACGGCTTTTCCAGCATCAGGCTTCCCACGGCAAACTGCAGCCGGGCCGTATGCTTTTCACCAAGCCAGGCATCCGTAATCTCATGGAATTGCCGCTCAATCTTTTCGTCGGGTTCCTGCTGCGGCCGATATTCCTTTACTGTCAGTCCATAGTGCACTGCTGTATGCCAGGAGGATCTTGCCTTGGCGCATTTGCCACCCCGCATAGACCAGGTCTGCGCATCAAACGTGGCTTCCTCCCCGCTCTTGAAGCATCCAAACCCCTCTGCCTTGTATTCCGGGATATGCTGTTCCTCCGTCATCAGAAAAACAAGGTGGCATCTCTCTGATGACGCAAAGGAACGAAGCACCTGCAGCATGGCCAGGAAATCCTCATCTGCACAGACCGGGTCTCCGCAGACCACAATGGTATGACCGGACCGTGCAAAGCTGACAAGGCCCTCCGGGCTGTCTGCGAGGAGCCACTGCTTATCCGGCTCCAGTGACAGATACGCAAGGGAATTCTCTGCGTATTTCCTGAGACAGGACAGGGCCCGGTTCCACTCCTCCCCGGTGGCAGAAGCTGCTGCCACAATCGAATAGGATTCTCTGTCTATTTTATTTTTTTCTGATTTCATCTTTTAGCTTTCTTTCCTTTTATAAAACAGTGTTTATTTCCAAGCTTTGTTGTTTTCGTTATTTGCACCTGAGACTTCAGTATAACACAAGCATCAATTTCATGGCCAGGATGATACCGGCAAGAGGCGTTTTTCACGATCATCGTCATCCCACAGCTTAGGGCTATGGTTATGAGCCTGCGGCTTCCGGCTCCACTTCCCACGCAAAATAAAAAAACCTCCCACAATACATACAACACCGGACGCTGTCCTCAGCATCCCTGTCTTCCATATGTATCATGAAAGGTCACTGCACCAGATGTACAATTTAAGCCATATATATGTATCAGATGATGCCCGGCCTGTGGCACCTGGGATTGTCAGAGCGGAATATGTCAGCGATCGTCCCTTCCTGTCTCTCCCATGGTCAGAAGCTCACCGTATTTTTCCGGCCTCCGGTCACGGAACACACCCCATTCCCGGCGCTTTGCCGCAACCTCATCCAGATCGAAGGTAGCAGTCACAAAGGTCTCATCCGTACGGTTTGCCTGCGCGGCGATTTCTCCGTCAGGTCCTGCAATAAAGGAGGAACCATAGAAATTGATGTTTGTATAATCCTGCTCCTCATAGCCTACACGATTGGAGGCGACAAGGGGCATAATGTTTGCCGCTGCATGACCCTGCATACAGTTTCTCCAGTGGGGCATTGAATCGATCTGCAGGTCCGGCTCACTGCCAATCGCGGTAGGATACAGAAGCATTTCTGCACCCATCAATGCCATACAGCGCGCCGCCTCCGGGAACCACTGGTCCCAGCAGATGCCAACACCGATTCTGCCATACTGTGTATTCCAGACACAGAATCCCGTATCACCGGGTGCGAAATAAAACTTTTCCGCGTAGGGAACTCCATCCGGTATATGCGTCTTGCGGTATTTTCCAAGAATGGTCCCGTCAGCATCAATCATGGCGATGGTATTGAATGCCAGGTTGCCGGCATCTTCAAAGAAGCTGACCGGAATCACCACATGGAGCTCCTTTGCCACCTTCCGAAAGCGCTGCACAGCCGGATTGTCCTCCATTTTTGTAGCCAGCTGCAGATACTCATATTTATGTGTCTTGCAGAAATACGGGGTTTCAAAAAGCTCCTGCAGCAGGATAACATTTGCTCCCGCCTCTGCGGCTTTACGCACCATGCGCTCTGCCTTATCCAATGTCTCTTCCCGATTCCAGCTGCAGGCGAACTGTGTCGCCGCAAGTGTAACTTTCCTCATGATATCTGCTCCCTTCTGAATCACATCAGATCTAACGAGTCATATACAACTCAGGTAAAACCATATCAAAAAAGAAAGAGCATATCCGCCATAAGCAGATACGCCCTTGTATCAATCTGATCTGATTCTGTGCACTTTAAAGTCTGTTGTAAATTGCCAACTCTGTAAGTGATCATATATCGTCCATTACAGAGATTTATATGCGTCACTTACACCGAGAATAATACACACAAAGCCCCGGTCCGTCAACAGGCTGGTGCAATTGGATCCAGCCAGCATTTTCCTTGCTGTGATACCGTCTTTGCGCTACTGTTGTATATCTGACAGCATCCGTGCAGTCTCCACATCCTCCTCTGTCAGGCGGATGTTCGTAACCATTTCCTTACCGTCAGGACGGGTCACCTTGACTTCGATAATTGTACCCGTCTCAATCGCCTGGTTTCCCACCGCCTGCAGGAACATCTGAAATTTAGGATGCTGATTCTGAAAAATACCCAGTCTTTCCTTAAGCTTCATCAGCATCATTGGATTCATTGCCATAATCATACCTTCTTTCTTTTATCGAAGAGCTCATACATCTGGACTTTTGTAGCCGGGATCGAGGAGTACATCTACCTTCCGGAGCTTCCGGTCATATGTATAAATGCCGTTCACCTCGTCCTCGATATCTGTCCACTGCGTGTAGATATATGCACACAGTCCTTCTTCCCTGCAGGCCTCCATCCGGTCAATCAATGCATGAAAAGCCGCAAGAAAATCCTCCCGATCCCTGTATTTCGTTCCATAACCGTATACCGTATCGCTCATGCTGTGTTCCGGTATCCGGTAAGGGAGCCCGCCAAACTCTGAGAGAACAAATGCCCTGTCTTCTTCAGGCTTCACATGGAAGGTGTAGTGATAATAGTGCACACTGCGAAAATCTCCACATCCCTGATCAAACCACCCGCTCGCAGAGTCGATCAGATGCGCCGGATCGGTTCTGCGCAGAAGGTCCGTGCATTTCTCTGTCTCGAACTGACCCCATCCCTCATTGAAGATGGTCCAGGCAAAGATGCAAGGGTGCTCCTTCAGAATCTCCGCTGTCATCACGATCTCTCTGCGGAATTCCTGCCTCCCCGCTTCATTTTCCCTGGAGAGCAGCTTTTCCTTCTGATCGCTGACCGGAACATGCATCCAGGAAAGACGCGTGCCTGCACCGGTGACAAACCAGTCCTTATAGGGCTCACCCCCATTGACAATATCCTGCCAGACGAGCAGTCCAAGACGGTCACAGTGGTAGTACCAGCGGTCCGGTTCAATTTTCGCATGCTTCCTCACACAGTTAAAGCCAAACCGCCGCATTTCCGACAGGTCAAAAATCATTGCGCCGTCAGAGGGTGCGGTATAGATACCATCAGGCCAGTAACCCTGATCCAGCACCCCCCGCAGAAAGATCTCACGATTATTCAGATAAATACGCGGAATGCCATCAGCATCCTTCCCCAGACGAATCGTACGCATCGCGAAGTAGCTGGAAACAAAATCCTCTCCCATTGCCACGTCAAAGAAATACAGCCAGGGCTCTTCACAGGTCCACAGATTCATCTTCGGAATCCTGACATGCATCCACTGATTCGACATGCCGCCAACGATGACACCCTGCAGAAGCGTGTCCTCCTCAATCTCTGCCGTCTCATCCTGTGCGATGATCGGACGGCGGATACGCACCCTGACAGGAAGATCCGAATCTGATTCCACCAGAATACTGACATAACCGTTCCCAATATCCGGGATGGTCTCAATATTGTCAATATGCTGCTGCGCAACCTCCTCCATCCAGACTGTCTGCCAGATCCCGCTGATCGCAGTATAATACATGCCGCCGCGTCTGAGTCTCTGCTTTCCCTTTGCATGATAAGAGGTATCGCTGTAATCCCTGACCTTGACAATCAGCTCGTCCGCTCCATCACCCTCTGACCCATCTGACGCGAAAGGGCGCTCCCGGTCATCTGCCGACCTGTTCTGTGCCCATCCTGACGGATGCAGATAATCTGTAATATCGACCGAAAAGGGCAGATAACCTCCAGTGTGCTTAGCAACGCTGCGGCCGTTTACAATGATCTCACAGCTCTGGTCCACCGCTCCGAAATGCAGTAAAATCCTGCGCAAAGGATTCCTCCCGGACAACTCCGGAAGGTACCTGTGATACCACAGGGTTTCCTCCGGCTTCAGCTGATGTGATACACCGGACAGCACACTTTCCGGTGAAAAAGGGACCAGAATTCTGCTTACAAATTTTTCAACCTGCTCCTGTCCCCTGGTAATGGCATAATCCCAGTATCCGTTCAGATTAATATAGCTCTTCCGCT
>JAJGAH010000264.1 GCA_020844525.1 Eubacterium sp. | reverse complement strand
GGAAAGGAGAAAACCGCTTGGATGCACTCAAGGAAAAACTATTTGCATGGCTGAAAGAAATCCTCATTTCGGGCATCATGGATAACTTTAGCAGGACATTCACCAACTTAAACAGCAAGGTTGGGGAAGTGACGAATCAGCTTGCACAGTCGCCGACCAGCTTTGAACCCGGTGTATTTTCGATGATCCGAAACATCTCCGAGAATGTCATCATGCCGATCGCTGGACTGATTCTGACGTTCATCGCCTGCTACGAGCTGATCCAGCTCATCATCGCGCACAACAATCTTGCGAACTTTGAAACCTGGATCTTTTTCAAGTGGGTGTTTAAGACATTTGTCGCGGTGACGCTGATCAGTAATACGTTCAATATCACACTTGCCGTATTTGACGTGACAAGTTATGTGATCAGTCAGTCTGGCGGCATCATTCAAAGCGGCACGGCTGTTGATGCGTCGGCACTTGCCTCTGTGCAGGGAACGCTGGAGGCAATGGATTGCGGTGCGCTGTTTGGGGTCTTCCTGCAGAGCCTTATCATACAGTTTCTGTTCAATATCATTTCGGTCCTTATCTTCGTCATCGTATACGGGCGGATGATCGAGATCTATCTCATGATCAGTATGGCGCCGATCCCCTTTGCGACCTTCGGAAGCCACGAGCAGAGCATGGTCGGACAGAATTATCTACGGTCCCTGTTTGCCCTGGGATACCAGGGATTTCTCATCATGATCTGTGTCGCAATCTACGCTGTCCTGATCCAGTCGGTTGCATTTTCCAGTGACATCATGGCATCGCTCTGGAACGTGCTCGGATATACGGTGCTGCTTTGCTTTACGCTGTTTAAGACCGGGTCGCTTGCGAGAAGCATTCTTCATGCGCATTGATGCAAAGGCATGGCCGGCAAAGCTTTGCAAAACACAGAGAGGAGGAAGAAAACGTAAGTGGCAAGTTATATTTCGGTCCCGAGGGACCTCACAAAGGTAAAGAGCAAGATCATGTTTAACCTGACCAAGCGGCAGCTGATCTGCTTTTCCCTGGCGGCACTCATCGGAGTACCGTCTTTTTTTCTGCTAAAGCGCACCGGGAATATCAGCCTCGCGGCGCTTGGCATGATGGCGGTCATGATGCCGCTGTTCTTTTTTGCGATGTATGAGAAAAACGGGGAGCCTCTGGAGGTGATCCTGTTCCATTTCATCGAAGCGCAGTTTCTCAGGCCGAAGATCCGGGTGTACCGGACAGACAATTACTACGCCGCGCTGATGCGGCAGGCTAAGGCAGAAAAGGAGGTAGAGGAGATTGTTTCCAGGTATCAGGAACCTGTTCCGGCGAAGGGAAAGAAAAATCTATCAGGTGCCGGAAAATCTTAATGGCAGAGACCGGAGAAAGGTCGCGGAGATCATCCGGAATGCGCAGCGTGATGACGGGACTCCGCGCACAACACAGCAGAGCATCCCGTTTGACCGGATGTTTCAGGACGGCATCTGCCGCATCGGGAAAGACTATTACACGAAGACCATCCAGTTTCAGGACATCAATTACCTGCTCGCCCAGCAGGACGACCAGAAGGAAATCTTTGAGGAGTGGTGCTCGTTTCTCAACTTTTTTGACAGCTCCGTCCATTTCGAGCTGAGTTTCATGAACATGGCGACGGACTCGGAGAAGTTCAAGGCGGGGATCGCGATCCGGCACCAGAAGGATGCCTACAACGACATGCGCGACGAATACACGGGCATGCTCATGCATCAGATGGAGGCCGGCAACAATGGTCTGACCAAGACAAAATATCTGACGTTCGGCATTCACGCGGACGGCATGAAGACAGCAAAGCCGCGTCTCATCCATATCGAGATGGATCTTCTTAATAACTTCAAGCGCCTTGGCGTTCAGGCCAAAACACTGGACGGATCGGAGCGGCTGATGCTCATGCATCAGATCTTTCACATGGGAAGCGACGAGAAGTTCTTTTTTGACTGGGGACTGCTGGCACCGTCCGGGTTGTCGGTAAAGGATTTCATTGCGCCGACGGCACTGAATTTCAAGACAGGAAGAGTTTTCCAGATGGGCAATCTGTACTGTGGGATGAGTTTTCTCTCCATCACAGCTTCGGACATCAGCGATCAGATGCTGGCTGACTTCCTGTCCATCGAGTCATCGGAAGTTGTGACCATGCATATACAGTCCGTGGATCAGACCGAGGCGGTCAAGAAGGTGAAGCACACCATCACGGAGCTGGACCGGTCCAAGATCGAGGAACAGAAGAAGGCGGTCCGCTCCGGCTACGACATGGATATTATCCCGTCGGATCTCGCAACCTATGGCAATGACGCCAAGGCGCTGCTCAAGGAACTGCAGAGCCAGAACGAGCGCATGTTCCTTCTCACGTTTCTTATTCTCAGCACGGGAAAGACCGAGCAGGAACTGGAAAACAACATTTTCCAGGCAAACAGCATCGCACAGAAGCATAACTGCAACCTGGTGCGGCTTGATTTCCAGCAGGAGCAGGGACTCATGTCATCCCTGCCTCTTGCGCATAACGAGATCGAGATTCAGCGTGCAATGACCACGAGCAGCACAGCGATCTTTATTCCCTTTACCACGCAGGAACTCTTCCAGACCGGCACAGGCGCGCTGTACTACGGCCTGAATGCCCTCTCCAACAACCTCATCATGGTGGATCGGAAGAAGCTCAAAAACCCGAATGGGCTGATCCTCGGGACACCTGGATCCGGCAAATCGTTTGCCGCAAAGAGGGAGATCGCGAATGCCTTCCTCGTGACGGATGACGATATCATCATCTCTGATCCGGAGGCGGAGTATTCGGCACTGGTCCGGCGTTTTGACGGACAGGTCATCAAGATCGCGCCGACGAGCGACCAGTACATCAATCCGATGGATATCAACATGAACTATTCGGATGATGACAACCCGATCGCCCTGAAGGCGGATTTTATTCTGTCGCTGTGCGAGCTGATCGTCGGCGGGAAGGAAGGCCTGAATCCGGTGGAGAAAACGGTCATCGACCGGTGCATTCACCAGATATACAACCGGTATTTTGAACATCCGGGACCGGAAAACATGCCGCTTCTCGAGGATCTCTACAATGCGCTTTTACAGCAGCCGGAGCCGGAGGCAAAGAATGTCGCGACGGCGCTGGAAATCTATGTGCGCGGTTCGCTCAATGTCTTCAACCACCGGACGAACGTTGACATCCACAACCGCCTCGTCTGCTATGACATCAAGGATCTCGGCAAGCAGCTGAAAAAGATCGGGATGCTGGTCGTGCAGGATCAGGTCTGGGGGAGAGTGACGGAGAACCGGAGTGAGGGAAAATCGACGCGCTACTACATGGACGAAATGCATCTGCTTCTGCGTGAGGAACAGACGGCGGCGTACACGGTGGAAATCTGGAAGCGCTTCCGGAAATGGGGCGGCATTCCGACCGGGATCACCCAGAACGTCAAGGATCTACTGGCTTCAAAGGAAGTGGAAAACATCTTTGAGAACAGCGATTTCATTCTGATGCTGAATCAGGCAGTCGGCGACCGGGGAATCCTCGCAAAACAGCTCAACATCAGCCCGCATCAGCTTTCCTATGTCACACATTCCGGCGAGGGCGAAGGACTTCTGTTCTATGGCAACGTCGCGATTCCATTTGTGGACCGCTTCCCGAAGAACACGGAGCTTTACAAGGCGATGACGACGAAGCTGGCCGAGATAACGCCGGAGGCAGAAGCAAAAAGTCAGCCTTCAGCAGAAGAGGAGAGCCGGGAAGGAGCTTCCCAAAACAAAGAGCAGAAAGCAGACCGCCAGACTATGGATGAGATGACAACAAACGCGGGAAAACAGGTCCGAATGCCGGACAGATGAGAGGTGAATCATGACAGGTCATGTGGACACCGGAAATCCGGACGCAGAGCACGGATTCCGGAAAGAGAAAGAAGAGGAGGGAAACAAGACGAGGGCACCGAGCCACGGACGGAAGCTGAAGAATGCATCTTCCGCAAAATGCGCTGCCGGAGCCAAGTTCCGCCAGGACAAGGCGGATCTTTCGATGAGCGCGGAAGAGAGAAAAGCGCTGGCAAAGAAGAAACGCTCCCATGAGAAGGCGGCAAGGAAGGAATTTCTTGATACAAGGGCAGCACATGATGCTGTGGACCGTGCCAATGAAGATGAAAATGCCGGGACAGAGGCGCTGAACCGGGGAACAGAAGCCGCCGAAACCGGTATGCGGGCGGCGGAAAACCATTATTACGGGAAAAAGCTGAAGTCAGCTTCAGAGAGACAGGGAAGAGCA
>JAJGAH010000263.1 GCA_020844525.1 Eubacterium sp. | reverse complement strand
TATATTATAATGAAATACATATAGAAGAACTGCTGTGACAGCCTGTGTATTTCGCCGTCAAACGCGTCGCACATCTTTGCCAGTCTCTGCATCCCTCTTCTGTAACAGGATTGGCACCGGATCGAGTCCGGGTGTATCCTGCACCTGAATATGAGCGGGATTACTTGAGGTGTTCGTATAATCCACCGTTACATCAGGAATATTCGTCTTTGCTTTATATCCCTTAGGGGCTTTTGTTTCAGTGACATGGTATGTTCCGACTACTGCCTCAATTTTGGGCGTATTGCCGGATGCATCAGTCGTCAGTGTATACTTGATAGGCTTGCTTTCAAATTTCCATTTCTGAGCATCCGTGCCATTCCATTCATACAGCTGGATGTTAGCATCATTAGCCACAGATCCATGAGCAACGTCGAGAACCTTGCCACTGTTCACGTTGACAATTTTGTAATACCCATCGCCAACCGATTCAAGTCTGAATTTCTGCCCGCTTGATTGCAGCCATGAATACAGCTGAATATTCGTATTGTTTGCTGTCCCATTCCCAGCTGCATCCAATGCCATGCTCATCTTTTTTGCACTGATGATATAAAAGATATTATTCAGACCCTCGGAAACAGAAATCGGCTTCAAAGTACTGGCACTAATCAGAATAAATTTCTGATTAATACCATCATAAGCTGGCCACTGCAAAACATTTGTATTATTATTTGTTGCTGTGTACTGCAGTTCTACCGCCTTGCCGCTCTTCTTATTGATGATCTGGCAGGTCGGTGTGGTGTTTTCCAGAGTAAACTCTGCGCCTTCCAGACTGTAGCAGCGGTTGTTTCTGGTCGCATCCGGATTTGCTGATGTTTTTGTCAGATACAGATAACCGGGGTTGTCCGGTTCAGCAATGTCAAGCCATAATGGATTATCCCTGTTTGTATGACCCGCTACATCGCTGGCGGTAAACTGATACCAGTTGTCATCTTTTGCATAATGACCGTTACTGGGAGGCGTCATTTCGTGATACCAGTAAGTGTGACTGGGTTCAAGTGTAACCACATTCGAATATCCATCGCTGCCGATTGTAAAAGTCTGACCTGTTCCTTTGCCGCCATTTGCAAAGCCTTTGCCATCGTAATAAATTTCATACTGTGCTCCTGCAACGCTTCCGCCATTGTATGACCCAAGTTTGTGTATACGGGCATAGACCGGGTTCAGTTTTACTTCAAATATTGCTACATCCTGATTATTTCCCCCGCTCATCCTTCTCGCATACACAATCGTTGCATTGTCTTTATACCGGTCTGCATATGCGATTGCATTTTTCTGTGCCTCCGACAGCTTGCTATATGCAAGTGCTCCCAGAATAGAATAAACACATGCCTGTGCGTCCCTGTACCTGTCTGTATGGTTAGAATTATGCGCATATGCATAATCTCTTGCCAGGGCCATGCGCTTTACCTCATCCGCTGTGATCTGATGTCTGTTTGTCCCTGCAGCCATGACCCATGCTCCGACCAGGTCCGTTGTTTTCTGCCAATTTGTGTGGAAAATCTGACCCTCTTCAATACAGAATGCGTCGTCGTGAGGTTTTCCATAAAACTCTGTTCCGGTATTTGTCATCAGTGAATACGCCGTTGAGACATTCAGCATCCCGGACTGTATGCCGCCAAAATCAAAAAGTCCTAGTCCTCCGACTCCATTTACAAAGGCCACCTCTTTTTCTGTGTTCCCATAACCATACGAATGGTTTACACTCTGACATGCTACCGGTGAAAGATCCACAGAGGCAGCCGAAAGCTCTGCTGAGGATGTATCTGTACCAATCATTTTCCATGGGACACTTGTGTCAAAATCTCTGGATGCCAGGAACCATATGCCATTCACATCAATGATCTTTCCATTTTCGGTTTTACTGATTACCTTTACCTGGATTGGAGCACTGGCGTCCTGTCTCTGCTCCTGTTCCTCTCCGGACTGTTTTTCTTCAATGCCTCTGCTTTCATCCAGGACAGAAGAAAAAACTGTACCCTGCTTCAAAAAGCTTCCCGTCCTGCTGTATATGCCGGATAATCTGGCCGCTGCTTCGGAAGAAGAATCTGATACGACGTAATAATCTACGGTACTGCCATAGTTCGTCTGGCCTGTTCTCTGATTATCTCCATTTACAGCTCCCGCAATGACTGCTTCTTCAATGCCTCCCGGTATGCTGTATTTCGCGTTCCTGCCATCATTTCCCGCCGCTCCGATGACCGTAATGCCCGCTTTTACAGCTCCTTTTATGATCTCCGCAATCGCTGAGGAATCAGATGTCTTCAGTCCGGAAAGTGACAGATTGATAATGGAAACCTTTCTTTCCATGGCGTATCTGATTGCCGCATATACGGAAGAAGGTGTTCCTTTTCCACCCGCGTCCAGTGCTTTTATGGAAAGAATCCGTGCATCCGGATCCTCTGCTGTAATGTATTGCACCATCCGTGTGCCATGTCCGTTATCATCAGATGCGTCATCACCAAGCATGGAAACTGATTCAATGATATGCTCGTCAGCACCCACTCCTGTATCGATCAGTGCAATTACACCATTTCCCCATGTTCGTTCTGAGAAATCGCCAGAAAAATCATCTGCTGAAGCTTCAGATAATTCAGACAATGGATTGGTCTCTTCTGTGAATGCATGGTAGTCTTTTACATCAGTAATGTTTTTCTTTACATCCTTTTCGGCAGAGGGGGAATCTGAAAAATTACTGTCTGATGTGATATCCGGAGTACTGCGGGTATCTTGCGTCTCGTTTTCTTCTGATGCCGCCTGTATTAAAGCGCCGTCAGGCTCTGCAAAGTCAGCATGCTGCGTATAATAGTGGCAGGCGCTTTCAGCTTCTGCTGCGGATGCAAACTGCAGAAGGTAGCTTCCTTCATAAGAGGACAAGATCGTATCCTGTTTCCGGATGACGTTCTGGACTGAGGTGCCAACCAGCAGTCTGCGGGAAGAAAAATCCGATTCTGCCCGGACAGTTTCCTCTGCATATGTTGTAATGGATAAGAGTGGTTGTAATATCATCGAAAAAGCCAGCATGGCAGGGACAAGCCTGCCTGATTTTCGTCGTTTCATCATATTTTTCCCCCTTTCTTTTTGTGATAGAACCGGGCAAGTATGGCGGCGATAAGCAGAACTGTTCCGGGTATAATATAGGGGCTGCGATCCCCAGTCTGTACCTGACCGCTGGTCCTGTCTGCGTCCCTTGTGTTCAAAAACTCCGCCTTCCTGACATCCTTGCGCAAAATATATCCGGTATCACCGCTGGACGTTGTGACATAGCCGGATTTATCTGCCTCGTCCTCACAGACACGGTAGAAGGTCCCTGCCGGGATGTCTTCGATCGTTACCGCCTCATCCGGGGAAATTAACAAAGTATCTCCGCTTTTCACACTTCCCTTCTGTCCGTTTGTATTCGTGTATGGGTAGGCGATTTCAGAGGAATCCAGGTAATACGTCTGTTCTGTATCCGCTTTCGAAGTATGACCTTCACCTGTCTGATCATTGTTTTCAAATGTCACCATAAAATGAAAGGCTTTTTTCTCCGCTGCATTTCCGGCAATTTTTTTCTGGATTTCCAATTTCCCGGATGGTATGGGTTTGGGAGAGACAGAAATATCATATGACCATCCCGCAGCCCCGGAGGAGATCGTACGTTTCATTTCAGGTACGCTGATCAGGCATGGTACAGACGCATAGTGGTGTGCGGCAGGCTGGGTTTCTGCAAGCAGATAAGCGGCAGGTTCCACCTCCTGGAAAATCAGATTTCCCTGATCATCTGTTGTCCCTGAGACTGGCACCCCAAGGGCTTCTGTACGGTACGCCTTCTGAACCGCTTCCAGGAAAAGGGCAGGCTGGGCTTCCAATGAAAGAGTGGTTTCTGACTCTCCCTGCTCTCCTGTGATTTCCCATGCTGGTCGTTCTGCGGAATCCTCCCGGATGACCAGTCCCGGCAGTATGGGCTGATATCTCGTGCCAACGGTATTGCTGCCCTTTGAAATCATGGTGAATTCTGCAATTTTATAAAGAGTGAAGGAAGCGCCCTGTACTGGATCGTTGCCTTCCGCACCTTCTCTGTATGCAATGTTGACCGTTCCCCTTTTTTCTTCTGTATGTACTTCCTGAAGTGGATCCGCAAACGCTGATATACTGAGAAAAAAGGATAAGGGAATACTCAGCAGCACTGTCAGAATGGCCGCCAGTTTTCTTTTCATTGTATTTTCCTTTCTGGGAGAGCTTGTAGATTAGACTTTTTCGGGGGATGCTTTTTCTTT
>JAJGAH010000262.1 GCA_020844525.1 Eubacterium sp. | reverse complement strand
GGCAATTGGTGTCGGAGCTGGTCAGCAGTCCCGTGTGCATTGTGTACGCCTTGCCGGACAGAAGGCAGATAACTGGTGGAAGAGACAGAGCCCGCAGGTACTTGGTCTTCCCTTCAGAAAAGACATCCGCCGTGCGGATCGGGATAATGCGATTGATGTCTACATTGGTGATGAATATATGGATGTGCTTCGTGATGGCGAGTGGCAGAAGGTCTTCACGGAAAAACCGCCCGTATTTACTGCAGAGGAGAAGAAAGAATGGATTGACAAGATGCAGGGTGTGACGCTGGGATCCGATGCTTTCTTCCCGTTCTCAGATAATATCGAGAGAGCAAAGAAATCCGGCGTACAGTATGTCGCTGAGCCTGGCGGTTCCATTCGTGATGACGCTGTGATTGCATGCTGTGATAAATACAACATGGTTATGGCATTTACAGGAATCCGTCTCTTCCACCATTAATGATTGCGGGTGTGCAGACACGCGTGAATTGTTCATGAATGAGAGTTAAGCCAATCCCGGAGCTGTCACCAGTTCCGGGATATATTTTTACAGGATTTCGGAGGCCTGTGCATGCGTTATTCTGAATTTAAAATGGAACGGGAAAATCTCGTGAAGGTGGGAGATGTGGTGACCATCACCGAAAGTCAGCTCCCGACATCATATTATTATACAATTATTCCTGCGATTGCCATGAGCAGAAACTATGCTCCCTACGAGCGGATTCAATCCAGGACCGGAAAGGTTGTTGACATTCGTGACACACCAAGGGGTTTTTATGTCGTTACGGAATTTGACGAGAAGAGCACAGAGGGAGAGACCGAAGAGGATTTCCGGAAAATGATTGCAAGAGATGACGCCTCAGAAAGCACAGAGGATATTGCACAGAGTGAAACAGGAGGAGACGTTCAGACTGAATCTGTAGCAGACGAGCACACGGAAACTGCAACAGGTACACAAACCGGGTCCGATGAATCCGGGAGCGGGAAAGGTGAAAAGACCAATGGCAGAAGCTGAATTTCTGGTACATCCGATTCCACCCTTTTATGATACGGAGTCAAGAGTACTTGTGCTTGGCAGCTTTCCATCTGTAAAATCCCGGGAAACCGGTTTTTTCTATGGACATCCCAGAAACAGATACTGGTCAATGATCGCTGCGATCTGCGGTACAGAGACGCCGGTTACCATTGAACAGAAAAAAGCTTTTCTCAGCACGCAGCATATCGCGATGTGGGATACCATCAGGTCCTGTACGATCACCGGCTCCAGTGACAGCAGTATCAGAGATGTTGTACCCAATGATCTTGACAGAATTCTGAAGACGGCGCCAATCCGGAATATCTACTGCAATGGGACCACGTCCTACAATCTGTATATGAAATACATTTATCCGCGGACAGGAAGACCGGCATTGAAAATGCCTTCCACAAGCCCGGCGAATGCTGCCTGGACACTGGAGAAGCTGATCGGTGCCTGGGATGTGATGAAAAAGGATCTGGAGAACGATGTGCATGATGCTCTTCATACGGGAGAAAAGCCGTCCACGATGTAAAAAAACCAGAAAGAAAGCTGTCCACGATGTAAAATAACCAGAAAGAAAGCTGCCAATGATGTGAAACACCTGGGAGGAAGGTCTGCCATGAAGGAATATGAAGCAGTGTGGGAAATTTTCAATAAATGCCCGAACAATCAGATGCGGGACGTTTTTATCGACGAGGTAAAAACAGACGATCCGGAAGAGTTTATCAGAAAAAAATTCAAGGACAAGGATTTCTCTTATGAGAAAACGGTGCAGGAAGACGGCACAATCATCTTTGATATTGTGACCTCCGGGATCAGGCAGAGATACAGCTTCACGGAAATATAAATTTGCAATCGTCGACCGCCTGGTTTACAATAACAGCGTTATATTTTCTTTTACAATAACAGCGTTATGTTTCCTTTTATAATAACAGCTTTTTATTTTCTTTTATGATGAAATAGAATGATGTCAGGGTCAGAAGATGTATGCCCCCAAAAATATGTGCCCAAAAGATGTATGCTTTTACCCTGATAGAAATTGAAGAGGGAGGATTTTATGTCAGAAAAACAGGCAAAGGCATCGGGAGATAATCAGACTTCCGGTCAGGAGGAAAAGGAGAGCTTCCGTATCGAGGAGAATGCTTTTTCCAATATTGATCACATTATCGGTGTGGTCAGCGGCAAGGGCGGTGTTGGAAAGTCTATGGTTACCGCCTCTCTTGCAAATGCCATGGCAATGCAGGGATTTTCTGTTGGTATTCTGGATGCGGATATTACCGGACCTTCCATTCCAAAGATGTATGGCATCAAGGGTGCCGCGGAATCGGATGGAAACGGCATTTACCCGAAGATGGCGGCGAATGGAATAGAGATCATGTCTACCAATTTGCTGCTTCCAAACGAAGAGGATCCGGTCATCTGGAGAGGACCGGTTATTGCAGGTGTTGTAAAGCAGTTCTACACCGATGTGATCTGGGGACAGCTGGACTATCTGTTTGTGGATATGCCTCCGGGGACCGGTGATGTTCCGCTGACCGTTTTCCAGTCTCTGCCGGTGGATGGTATCATGATCGTCACCTCACCTCAGGACCTTGTCCGTATGATTGTTACAAAGGCCTACAATATGGCGAAGATGATGAATATTCCTGTGCTGGGAATTATTGAGAACTACAGCTATATGCTCTGTCCGCACTGTGGAGAGAAGATTTATCCCTTCGGCGAGAGTCATATCGATGAGATTGCCGGAGACCTGAAGGTTCCTGTTCTCGGAAAGATCCCGATGGACCCGGAATACGCGAAGGTTTCTGATGCAGGTGCATTTGCTGCTGTAAACAATACATATATTGATGATGCCATCATTGCGCTTCGCAATGCGCCGAAGAAGGAAGCATGATGCGAATAAAAGCTGTCTGGAATCGAAACCGGTATCAGAGGTAATGAAGATTTGAATAAAGCAGTGGAAAACGCGGAGAATCCGGAGCAGAAGATTCTCCGCGTTTCTGTCAGAAATTTTGTGGAATTTTTGCTAAGGGAAGGTGACCTCAGAAACGAAGGCGGTGGTTTCGCGGATCGTGATGCCATGCAGGCGGGCAGCAGGGCCCACCGGAGACTGCAGAAACGCAGAAACAGCGGGTATCAGGCGGAGGTTCCGCTCTCGTATACAGAGAAGTATGAGGGCACAGAGAAATATCCGGAGTTCAGTCTTGTGATAGAGGGACGTGCCGACGGCATTTATCATGGACAGGGGCTGGGGGAATTCTCACACGCAGAATTCCGGGAAGAATCACAGAAGCTTCATGTATCAGCGGATAATATAAGTAGAAAAACTGCAGATGAAAACAAAGAAGGCGCAGATAAATACAGAAAGGATATAGATAAAGAAGCTGCAGCTGAAAACAGACAAGTTACTGTAATAGAAGAAATAAAAGGTATCTTTCACAGCTCGTTTTCGATGGAGGGGGCAGTACCGGTGCATCTGGCGCAGGCAAAATGCTATGCCTATATGTACAGCGTGCAGCATCCGGAGATATCTGGTCAGGGCGGAGATATTACAGAATCTGCAAGCATCTATATCTGCATGACATATGCTGATCTGGAAAAGGAAGGCGTCCGGCAGTTTTTGTATGCGTTTTCTGTACAGGAGTTATCTAACTGGTTCCATCAGCTGCTGCAGGAGTACGCGAAATGGGCATCGTTTGCAGTAGAATGGGAAGAGAAAAGAAACCGTTCTGTTCAGGGAATGGCATTTCCGTATCTCTACCGCCCCGGTCAGCATGAACTGGCTGTGGACATCTATCGTACCATTCTGCGAAGCAGGGAGCTTTTTGTACAGGCGCCGACAGGTATTGGAAAAACAATGGCGGCTGTTTTTCCATCTGTACATGCGCTGGGTGCAGGCCTTGCGGATAAAATTTTTTATTTAACGGCCAAGACGATTACACGTACGGTCGCAGAGAATGCTTTTGCTGATCTGAGAAGACAGGGACTGTATCTGAAACTGATTACTCTGACAGCCAGGGAAAAAATTTGTGTTCTTGATGAACCGGATTGTAATCCGGAAAGGTGTCCCAGAGCAAGAGGACATTATGACCGTATCAATGACGCAATATATGATATGCTGCTCACACAGAACCATTACAGCCGGGAAGCAATTGAAAGGCAGGCGGAGAAATGGCGGGTATGCCCCCACGAGCTGCAGCTGGATCTTTCTGTTTTTGCGGATGCAGTGATCTGCGATTACAATTATGTATTTAATCCGGATGCCAGATTGAAACGCTTTTTTGGAGAGGGAAGC